>NZ_JBLWAB010000001.1:0-193201 GCF_048284645.1 Mycoplasma haliaeeti
TAAAATTGTAGTAGATGGTAAATTAATTAGATGAGATGGTGCTAGTGGCGATATTTCAGATGATACTATTACAAGTATAGATGATAGAGTATTTCAAGGTAATCAAAATATTACCTCAGCTTCTTTCTCTAAAGTAACCAGAATTGGAGATTATGTATTTGAAGGTGCAACAAGCCTAGCTTCAGTAAACATGCCAAAATTAAAAGAATTAGGATATTATGCATTCGAAAATACCCCTAAACTAACAGGCAAAATAGTTGGCGATGGTATATTATTTGAATGACGTAATGCTAGTGGTGATATTTCGGATGATACTATTACAAGTATAGGTGCAAACGTATTTGCAAATAACAAAAATATTACCTCAGCTTCTTTTCCTAATGTTATCAGTATAGGGAGTAATGCTTTTGAAGATGCAACAAACTTAACATCAGTTTCATTCCCTAATGCAACTAGTATTGGAATGCTAGCATTTAGTTGTGCAGACAATCTAACAACTGTTTCTTTACCAAATGCTACTAAACTCGGCAGCGGGTGCTTTTGAGGTGCATCTAGACTTAAATCTGTCTATATGCCAAAATTAGAAATCTCTAAGATGGGAAGTGATGTATTTGGTGGTACTGATAGTCTTACGGGTAAGTTAATTATTAATGGCATTTTAATTAAATGGACCGATGCTAGTGGTGATATTGTTGATGACAGTATTACAAGTATAGCCAGTTATGCATTTGCATTTAATAGCAATATAGCATCAGTATCATTCCCTAATGTGACATATATTGGAGATAGGGCATTTTTAGGAGCAAGTAGTTTAAATGAAGTCTTACTACCTAATGTTACAAGTATAGAAGAAGAGGCTTTTGAAGGTGCAAAAAACCTAGCTTCAATAAACATGCCAAAATTAAAAAAAGTAGGATATGATGCATTCAAAAATACTCCTAAACTAATGAGTAAAATTGTAGTAGATGGTAAATTAATTAGATGAGATGGTGCTAGTGGTGATATTTCGGATGATACTATTACAAGTATAGCTGATGGAGTATTTTGAAATAATCACAATATTATCTCAGCTTCTTTTCCTAATGTTACCAGTATAGGGGATAAGGCTTTTTATAATGCATCAAATTTAACATCAATAGATATGTCGAAATTAAAAAAAGTATCATATGATGCATTCAAAAATACTCCTAAACTAATGAGTAAAATTGTAGTAGATGGTAAATTAATTAGATGAGATGGTGCTAGTGGCGATATTACTGATGATAGTATCACAAGTATTGCTGATGGTGTATTTGTAAATAATCAAAATATTACATCAGTTTCATTTCCTAATGTTACAAGTATTGGACAAAGTGCTTTTGAAGGTGCAGCAAACTTAACATCAGTCGATATGTCGAAATTAGAAGATGCATGATGAAATTCGTTTAAAAATACTCCTAAATTAACTAATAAAGTAGTTGGAAATGGTATATTATTTAAATGATCTGATGCTAGTGGTGATATTGCTGATGACAGTTTCACAAGTATTGCTGGTGGTGTATTCGAAAATAATGAAAAGATAACTTCAGTTTCATTCCCTAATGTGAAAAGTATTGGAAATAAAACTTTTGCAGGTGCAACAAATCTAACATCAGTTTCATTCCCTAATGTTACAAGTATAGGAAATAATGCTTTTGAAGGTGCAACAAACCTAACATCAGTAGATATGCCAAATTTAAATGAAATTGCATGAAATGCATTCGAAAACACACCAAAACTAATTAACAAGCCTACAGTGAAGGCAAATTAATTATAAACCCGGAGTAACAAGCTTGCTAATTAACTTGTATCAAAAAGGAAAGCTCAGTACCTTATGGTACTGGGTTTTTAATTAAAAAAGCCTATGCTATAGGCATAAGCTTACAATTAATTTAAATTATTGTTTGATAACTTCAACATCAACAATACTATCACCATCTTTTAGGTTAATGATTTTAACACCTTTTGTGTTACGTGAAGCTTCTGAGATTTGATCAACTTGAGTACGGATTGTAACACCTGAAGAAGTAATAACTAGTAATTCATCACTTAGGTTAACAAAGCGAGCAAAAACTAGTTTTCCAGCTTTTTCAGCATTAATTCCAGTTACCCCCTTAACACCACGGTTAGTTAATCTAAATTGGTCTTTGGCTGTTAATTTTCCAAAGCCTTTTTCGCCAAGTGTAAGGACGTAATCTCCTTCATTGTCTGCAGAAGCTGAAATTACTTCTTGACCAGGGGCAAGTGATATACCTTTAACACCTAAAGAAGAACGTCCAAGTGGTCTAACATCATCTGATTTAAACATTACAATATTTTTAACGTTATTAGCTAGTAAAACAGCGTCATTTTCACCAATTACAAAAGCTCTAACTAATTGGTCACCTTCACGTAATTTGAAGGCAATAAGACCATTTTTACGGATATTGCTAAAGAGATTTAGTTCAGATTTCTTAAACATTCCTTGTTTAGTTACTGTCACAAGATATTGATTATCTTGATATGAATCAATATTTAGAATTGAAACAATCTTTTCACCATTTTCAGTATCAAGTCCTTGAATAATATTGATAAATGGTAATCCTTTTGATTGTTTAGAACCTTCAGGGATTTGGTGTCCTCTTAGGTTATATACTTTTCCATAGTTTGAAAATAGTAATAAATCAGTATGAGTTGAAGCATGAATTATCATAGCGATATCATCATCATCATAAGTCTTCATTGAGACTGAACCCATTCCACCACGGCGTTGGGTGTTGTATTCATCTAAATCCATACGTTTTACGTATCCATTTGAAGACATAGTGATTACAATTTCTCTTTCAGGGATTAAATCTTCATCTGAAATTGAACCAACAGCAGAAGCATCAATTACAGTTCTTCTTTCATCATTGTATTTATCTTTAACTTCTTGTAATTCAAGCACAATTTCATCAATTAATTTAGCTTCTGAAGATAAGATATCTTTGTAATGAGCTATTTCAACTTGTAAATCTGTAATTTCAGCATCCATCTTTTCGATGCTTAAGCCAGTAAGACGACTTAAACGCATTTCTAAAATAGCTTTCGTTTGTTTTTCACTTAATCCAAATCTTTGTGCTAGTGCTTCTTGTGCATCTGCATCTGTCTTAGATTTCTTAATAATTGCAACTACTTCATCAATGTTAGAAACAGCTATTTTTAATCCATCTAAGATATGAGCTCTTTCTTCAGCTTTATTTAAGTCAAATTTTAATCTACGAGTTACAACTTCTTTTTGGTGATCGATAAAGACTTCTAAAGCTTGTTTAAGGTTTAATGTTTTAGGTTCATTATTAACAATAGCAACTAAGTTAAAGTTAAATGTAGTTTGAATGTTTGACTTTTGGTATAACTTATTCAGTAAAATATGAGGATTTACTCCTTTTTTAACATCAATAACAAGTCTAATACCTTCACGGTTAGATTCATCTCTTAAGTCAACAATACCTTCAATGACTTTTGTTTTGTGTAATTCAGCAATCTTTTCAATGATTGTAGTTTTCTTAATTGCATAAGGAATTTCACGGATAATAATTTTACTTTTACCATTGCTTTGTTCAATCACTTCACATTTAGAACGTACTGGAATGCTTCCTCTACCTGTTTCATAAGCTTCTAAAATCCCTTTAGTACCTAAAATAATAGCTCCTGTAGGGAAATCAGGTCCTTTGATATATTGCATTAATTCTTTGACTGTGATTTCGGGATTTTTAGCTAGTGCAATTGTAGCATCAATGGTTTCTCCAAGGTTGTGTGGTGGAATTTCTGTTGCCATCCCAACTGCAATACCAGAAGAACCTGAAACAAGCAAGTTAGGGAAACGACATGGAAGTACTGTAGGTTCTTGTTCACTACCATCATAGTTATCAACAAAATCTACTGTATCTTTCTTAATACCATCTAGCATTTCAACTGCAATTTTAGCCATTCTAGCTTCAGTATAACGCATTGCAGCTGCTGCATCACCATCAATTGATCCAAAGTTTCCGTGTCCATCTACTAATGGATAACGCATTGAGAAATCTTGTGCCATTCTAACCATAGCTTCATATACTGAAGAATCACCATGTGGGTGGTATTTTCCAAGTACATCCCCAACAATACGGGCTGACTTACGGTGTTGGCTACCTGGAGTAATTCCAAGTTCACTCATATCGTATAGAATTCTACGGTGTACAGGTTTTAATCCATCTCTGGCATCTGGTAAAGCACGAGAAACAATAACACTCATTGAGTATTCAAGGAATGATTGTTTCATTTCATTATCAATTACCACTGGATGTAGACCATCAGTTGGTTCTGTGATAATTTGAGATGTAACTACATATTCTTCACTTTCTTGAGGAATTTCTTCTTCATCTTCTTCAACTACAGTTGCTTTTTTCTTGCGAAAAATCATTGTGTTGTTTTCTTCATATTCAAACTCTGTATCGTCTTGAATTTTTACTTTTTCTTCTTCGTTATCATTTACTATGATTTTATCTTTATCATTCATGTTTTACCTCATAATTTAATTAATATAATTAATTAAATTATATAGATTTTTATGCTTTTGCCTAATTAGCTAGCTGCATTTTTAGCTCTATGGGGTAGGGAAAAAGTAAAAAAATCTAATACCGAAGTATTAGAAATTTGTTTAGTTGTTTTCTTCTGTTACATCTTCTTTATCATTTAATCATTCAAGTGCATTTGTAACATTGCCAACTTCACCAATAATTGTAATAATATCATCCTTTTGAATAATGGTATCCCCAGTAGCACGCTTAAAGGTATTACCTGTTTTAATTAAAACAATAGTTATTCCCATTTGAGATAAATGTAAGTCTTTAATTTGCTTGTTTTCAAGTTCATTATTATTAACCTTAGTTGATCCTATCACAAAGTTACCACCAATTTCTTGTAAGTTTTGTGAGTAACGAATGAAATTACGATTTGTGGCAATTAAAGCAGCTCTAATTCCTGATTCATATTCAGGACGAATGATAACATCTACCCCAATTTGTTTTAGCACTCTAGCATGACGTTTTGAAGTAGCACGAGCAATAATGTTTTTAACTTTTAATTCAAGTAAAGCAGCAACAATTTCAATGTTATCTGAGACAGCTACAACTACTGTTTCAGCTTGATCGATTCCAAGTGATTTTAATGTTCTAGTGTCAGCTGCATCTCCAATTACAATCCGATCCACTTCATCAGCAAATAGTTTAGCTGTTTCTTGATCCTTATCAAGGACAAAGACACTTTTTTCCATTTTAATTAATTGTTCAATTACTGCTTGACCGAAACGCCCAGTTCCAATAACTACAATATCATTTTTATAATTTAATTTCATATATTCTCCTATCCGATTGCTACATCAGCATCAACGTATTCAAAAGTACGTTTTCAATTTTTCTTACGTTTTCAAACAAGTAAGGTTGATGAAATACCAAATTGTCCAATAAACATAACAAGGATTAAAGCTAGCTTAGAAACTGTATTTAAATTCTTGGTAATACCAGAAGTTAGCCCAGTAGTTCCAAAGGCACTAGCTACCTCAAAAATAATGTTTTGCGTGCTATATATCTCATTTGCATTATTTGTATTTGATAAGGTTTGTATTGCTCCTCCATAGTCTTTAAATGAAGAAAATAGTACTAGAGAAGCTAATACAATCAAGATAAAGGCAATAGCTAGTACTTGAGATGACATATTAACTGTATCTTGATTAATTGCTCGTTTAAACATTCTTACCCGTGGTAGTCCAAATAATACCCGCACAATTCCCATGATAATTAAAGCAAAAGTTGTGGTTCTAATTCCACCTCCAGTTGAAGCTGGAGCAGCTCCAATAATCATCATAAAGATAAAGACAAATGTTGATCCTTGAGTAAAGTGTTTAATATTAACTGTTGCAAATCCTGCACTTCGAGTAGAAAGTGAGGTAAATAAAGTAGCAAAAGTCTTATCAAATCAATTTCCATATAATTGACCATTTTCAAAGACTCATTTTTGTTCATTTAATAAAGCATATTTAGGATTAGATAATTGTTCTAATTGGTGACCATTTTTAAACCAGTCAACATATTGTGTATGGAAGATATACATATCATTGGTGTTGTAAAGTTGACCATTAGCATGTTTTAAGGTTTCAGGAATGTAATATTGGTTTCATAAAGCATAGGCATTTTGTGAGCTAGCTTCAAAACCAATTGAAATTAGAAAGCCAACTACAAAAACTAATCCATATGTTACTAAAGAGATTTTAGTAAAGACTGAAAAGTAATATGGAGCTTTTTCACGTCTAATTTTATGCTTAACAAAGCATGTAATATCATAAATAGCTGGATATCCAAGTCCACCGATTACAAGTAATATAATAAAGCAAATTTGTAAGAAGTAGTTTTGATAATATGGCATTAAACTTGCAGAAGACATAATATCAAACCCAGCATTATTAATCGCTGAAATAGTGTGGAAGATTCCAAATTTTAAAGATAGTAAGATATTTCCTTGTGGCGAAATAAAATTGTTATTTAATTCATCAGCATAATTAGCTTGATTAGGTTGCAATCCATTAGCTAGAACTAAATCAATTCCTTTAGTATGTGTTGGAGTTGCAAAATAGAAATAAATAGTTAAAGCAACACTAAAGATAAATATGCAAATAAATAAGAATTTAATTGAAGAAATAATAATTTGAGTAATTTTGGCAATATTTGTTCCTCCACGTTCACTTTGGATTAGTTTAATTTCTCCTAGCGAAGAGGATTTCTTGCGAAAAATAAAGTTAATAATAAAGAATTTTAAAGCAAAGATTCCAATTCCACCCGAAAGGATTAAGATCGCAATAATTGCTTGGCCAAATTCATTTCATTGTCTAAAGGTATCAGTTACTACTAATCCTGTATCACTAAAGGCAGAAGCAGTAGTGAATACAGCATCAATATAAGAAACTTTATTGGCAGCTGGATTTTGAGCTCATGGTGAAAAAAGTAATAAGCTAGAAACTAAGACTATTAAGAAATAGACAAATAATAAATATTTTAGCTTGGAAACATTAGATTTTCAACGCCAAAAGCGCATGATACTTTGAATAAATTTCGAATTTGCTAGTTTACTTTTTAAGTTATACTTAACTCGCTTCATTGTACTCCTATAATTATTTCTACTATATAAAATGATTATATTAAATTTATATAATAATATAAATTTATCTAAATAGCTAGTTTACTGGCTATTTTTTAATTTTAAGCCTATGACATAAGGATAAAAGTATATTTGATTGCAATAATTATTTTCACTCGGGCTTTTTTTGTATTTTTTGCAATTGTAAAGAGGGAAATTTCCTTTTTTCGCTAGGTGCTAGCTAAATAAAAATTCACTGCGAAAGTGAATTTATATGATTTAATGAAATTTATTTGTTTTTAGCATCGTTCATAGACTTCATAATTTGTCTAATTTGAGATTCACTAGCTGTTCTTCCCATTTGTTTAAACATAACACGAATCATTTTTTCGTTAATAGGTGGGTTTTCTCTTAGTTGCTTTTCAAATATTCTTTTAGTTACAAAGAATGTAACTAACGCAACAGCTATACCAACTAAAAGTACAACACCAATAATCATTCCGACGAATGCACCAGTTGTCATATTAACCATATTTTCCTCCTATAGTGGCTTATTTATATTTTATTTTATCATATTTTTCTGGATTAAATTCTAATATAAAGTTAGAGATTAAATCACTAGCTGCAAGTAGATCTGAAATTGCACAAACTCCAATTGGTGAGTGCAGATATCTTTGTGGTAGTGAAATGGTAATTGTAGCAGCTCCTCCACGAGCATATTGCAATTCATGAGCATCAGTTCCTCCACCCATTGAAACAAATTTATAAGCTGGGATATTGTGGTCTTTAGCTACACGTTCCATTTCAGCAATTAGTCCAGTATCCATTAAGTTTCCACCATCTTTGATTCTTAAGGCTGCACCCTTAAATAAAGCAGTAGTTCCAGGGATAGTACCAATTGTATCATGTGAAGAAGTAGTATCTAGAGCAATTGCAATATCTGGGTTAATAATTGAAACTGAAGTTTTAGCACCTCTAGTTCCAACTTCTTCTTGTACTGTTCCAACCATGTAAAGGTCGCAATCTAAATCTGCTAATGCTACACTTTGAGCAATCCGTTCAAATACAGCTACACCAGCTCTATTGTCCATAGCTTTTCCACCAATTAAATCTTCATTATCAAAGATAATGGTTTCTCCACTCATTCTAACTTGGTTTCCAATTTCAACACCAGCTTCAAGAGCTTCTTGTTCTGATCTAAAACCAAAGTCAGCATATAAATCATCATTAGTTAAAGCTTTAGCTACTTTATCTCTTTCCATAATATGGATTGAAGTGTGACCAAAAACTCCTAAATAAGTCTTTTTGCTTGTAATTAATTTAGCTTTAGTTCCAATTACGGTGCTAGCTCAAATTCCACCAATTGGGCTAAGTAAAATTTGACCTGATTTATCAATTCTACGTACGATGTAGCCAACTTCATCCATGTGAGCTGCAACCATAACTTTAGGTGCATTAGGGTTTTTTGAAGGTTTATGGAAGATAATTGAGCCCATTTTATCACGTGATACTTCGTAACCTGTAATGTTTTTTCTTAATTCATTTGCTACTGGTTCTTCATATCTAGACATGGCTTCAATTTCCATGTATTTAATAACTCTTTCTTTAAATTCTTGATTCATTTTAACTCCTTAAGTAAGTATTTTAAGTTTATCAAATTCTATCTAAAATGCTAGTAAATTGGATAGAAAAACCCCAAGGGTTACTTGGGATTAATCTTATTTTTTATCTTTAGTAAAGAGCACTAATGCTGCAAGGAAGCAGACTGCTGAAATAATAGTTAAGTAAGCTCATCATGGGAATGCTGAAGCATCAGCTTGTGCCTTAATATCAGTTAAAATAGTTGATTTAAGTACTTTTGGAGCTTTAGCAAATTGAGTATTCATTGTGATTGCTTTAATCTTTTCAATATCATCTTTAGTAAATTTGTTTTTACTAATAATGTCAAAGTAATTGTTATCAACTAGTAATTTATTAAAGGCTTGAACATTAGCTGGGAAGATAGCATCCTTAGCTAAGGTATTAAATTTACTTTGATCCTTAGATTGAATTGCACTTACTAGTTCAATCATTTTATTACTTAATAGGCTAATATTTGCTTCTTGAGTATTGAAAGCTGTTACAAGAGCTGCTGTTTTAGCATTAGTACTTGCACTTAATGCTTTATTTTGATTTAGAGCTTGAGTTAAGTTACTTTTTGCTGTGTTATAAGCTGCGTTCTTAGTATCGCTTGCAATGTAAGCTTGGTAAGCTTTATCTAGTGTGCTTAAATTATTTAATTGAGATATAACATTAGCACAATCATTATATGCAGCAGTTGGAATGAATTCTTTTATTGCTTCAAGTTGTTGTACTAATTCAGGAGCAGGACTCATAGCAGCTACTTTGTCTTTTAATTGTGCTACTATTTTTTCTAATTCAGCGTTAACTTGAGTTTGTTTTGCTAATGCATTATCTTTAACTTCTTTTGCAGCTGCAAAAGTATTTGTTGCATTGAAATCTTTCTTAACTTGAGCCTTATAACTATCTGAAACATCATTTAAGTTTTGAGCAATTCAGTTATCAATTTCTGCTTCTTGCACTTTATTTGCATCAAAGTATGCTTGACTTGGGAATAAAGCTACTTGTTTGCTGCTTGCTTGAAGAGCATCTATTTTATTTCTATAGTCTTGAATTACTTCTGGAGTTAATACTTCAGGTAATGTTTTAGCAGCTTCTAAAGCAGTTAATTGACTAGTTAACTCATTTTGTAAATTAGTTGGTGAATTCTTGAATTGGTTACTATTAATATCAATCTTAGCTTGATTAATAGTTTGATTAATTTCATCTTGTAATTTTTGTCTAATTTTTAAAGCTTCTTGGTAGTTAGCTTCACCTTCTTGAGCTACATTAGCATCTAATTGTGTTAATTTAGCTGCTAGTGCATCAATTTCACTAGCTTGGTTGGTTTGATATACTGTACCAGTTGCTAAGTTTTCTAATGCATTAGCTGTAGCTAAATTGTCTTTAAGTTCTTGTAATTTAGCTTCATTAGCATATTGGTAATGCTTGCTTGCATCTAATATATTTGCATTAACATTTTGAGCAATTGCGCCAAGTTGAACCATGCTTGTATCTAATTGGCTAGCTTGAGTTTCAAGTGCATTTACAGCGTTTTTATCACTAGCTAATTGGATTTGTTTATAAAGAGCTTCTTTTTGTCCTTTATTTAGATGAGCAAGGTTATAAACCTTATTTAGAGCAGTAATTTGAACATTATTTAACTCTTGAGCTGCTGCTGCTTTTTCAATAGCTTGAGGATCGTTAAAGTTAACATCTTCAAATAAGCCTTTAGTTGTATCTTTTAGAACTTTGAATCCTGGTTCAAGAGGAATGTTACTATTTAATTCTTCACTTTGTTGGTAGTTTAATAATGGAACTGCCACTACATAGTGATTTAGTTTATTGCTTAAGGCATCAATTGCACTAATTTTGCCTTGTTTAGTTGCTTCAAGGTCTTGTGCGCTGACTCCATATTGAGCAACTATTGCTGGGTCTAATTTTTCAAAAGCTTGAGTTGCTTTAGTTAATTGTTCTAATGCTACAGTAAGGTCTTTGTTTCCATTTGCTAATGCCAAAGTAAAGTCTTGGCTTAATTTTGCCATACCTGTTTGGTCTGGAGCGTTATTAAAGGCGCTTTCAATTGCTGCAATAGTGTTTGCTAACGCATCATGATCAGCTTTTGTTCCTTGAGTATCCAATTTTTCAAGCAAGGTTTTTGCTTGTTGCATTTGAGGTTTCATTTCCCCGATAAACTTATCAAAGTTTGTAGCACTTGTAACAATTGGATCAAGTTGTTCTATATTAGTTGCTTCATTAATTTGCTTAATGTAGTTATCTTTATCATTTTGAGAGATATTATTTAAGGCATTTATTTTTTCAATAGCTTGTTGTTTGCTATTTTGAAGTTTTATCGCTGCTTGGTAGTTAGCTTCAGCTTCTTGAGCAATCTCATCGTTTAGACGATTAATTTTTTCTCTTAAGGCATCAATTTCACTAGCTTGGTTAGTTTCATATACTGTACCAGTTGCTAAGTTTTCTAATGCATTAGCTGTAGCTAAAGCTTTCTTTAATTCTTCTAATTTGCTTTGGCTTGCAAATTCATAGTGTTTGTTTGGATCCTTAATGTCAGCATTCACTGTTTCAAGGGCATCAGAAAGTTGAGACATACTTGCATCTAGGTGATTTGTTTGATTCATAATTTCACTTAAAGCATTTGTGTCACTTGCTAATTGGATTTGTTTATAAATAGCTTCCTTTTGTCCTTTATTTAAGTGACTAAAGCTATATACATTGTTTAAGTCATCAATTTGGGCATTATTTAACCCTTGAGCTGCTGCTGCTTTTTCAATAGCTTGAGGATCATTAAAGTTTACATCTTCAAATAGGCCTTTAGTTGTTTCTTTTAAGACTTTGAATCCTGGTTCAAGAGGAATGTTGCTATTTAATTCTTCACTTTGTTGGAAGTTAAATAAAGGAGCTGCAACTACATAGTGATTTAGTTTATTAATCAAATCATCCATTTGACTAATTTTTCCTTGTTTAGTTGCTTCAAGGTCTTGTGAGCTTACACCATATTGAGATACAATTTCTGGATTTAATTTCTTAAAGGCTTCATTTGCACTAGTTAATTGTTCTTTAGCAGTATTAAGGTCTTTATTAGCGTTTGTTAATGCTGTATTAAAGTTTGCTTTAATTTTAGCCATTTCATTATCATCTGGAGCATTATTAAAGGCATTTTCAATTGCACTAATTGCTCCTGTAAGAGCATTATGATCTGCTTTGGTGTTTTGTGTATCTAGTTTTTCAGCTAAAGCTTTAGCATCTTGCATTTGAGGTTTCATGTCCCCAATAAACTTATCAAAGTTTGTTGCCTTTGTTACAACTGCATCTGCTTGAGTTGTATTATTAGCCTCATTAATTTCTTTGATGTAGTTCTTTTTATCTTCTTGAGAAATATTGCTTAAAGCATTAATTTTATCAATAGCTTGTTGTTTGTAATTCATTAAATCTTTAGCAGCTTGATAGTTAGTATTAGCTTGTTGAGCTACTTGTTCATCTAATGCTTTTAGTTTTTCTCTTAAAGCATCAATTTCTTCAGGTAAGTTGTTTTGATATGCTTTTCCTGTGTCAAGAGCTTCCAAGCTATTAGCAGTAGCTAAATCATTTTTAAGTTCTTCTAATTGACTTGGGTTAGCATATTGGTAGTGTTTGTCTGGATCCTTGATATTTTGATCAACAGTTTGAGCTACTGAAGCAAGTTGACTCATACTTGCATCTAGGTGGTTAGCTAAAGAAACAATATTATCAATCGCTTTCGCATCCTTAGCAGCTTGAATTTGGTCGTATAAAGCTTCTTTTTGTCCTTTATTTAAGTGACTAAAGCTATATACATTGTTTAAAGCAGCAATTTGAGCATTATTTAGTTCTTGAGCTGCTGCAGCTGTTGCAATGGCTTGAGAATCATTAAATTGTAAGTTTTCAAACATTGCTTTAGTTGTGTCTTTTAAAACTTTGAATGAAGGTTGAACTGGAATAGCACTGTTTAAGTCTTCACTATTTAAGTAGTTTAATAAAGGAGCTGCTGTTTTATAGTGTTTTAATTTATTACTTAATGCATCAATTTGGCTTAATGTTCCATTATTTGCAATGTTATCTTTTTCTTCAGCTGTGATATTGTAAACACGTTGTCCTTCAGGAGAAATTGTCTTATATTCATCATAAGCTTTATTGAGTTCTTCGTTTGCTTTTTCAATGTCATCTTGAGCTTGTTTTACAGCGCTTTTAAGTGTTTCTGCAATTTGATTTGCTTCAGTTACTGAAGGCATATTTTCTAGAACTTTATTAGCGCTCTTAATAGCTTGGCTTAAATCATTTTTATCAGCGCTTACTGCATCAGTATCTAGCTTATTAATTAGTACATTTCCTATTTCAACATTAGTTTTTAATGTTCCAATAATTTCATCTACTTGTTTAGTTGTATTAACTTTTTCTTCTATTTCTTCATAAGTTTCTGCTTTTTTAATTTCTGCAATAACTTTTTCTTTATCAGCTTGACTTATGTTTTCTAAATCATTAATTTCATCAATGGCACTTTGTAATCTTTCATCACCATCTAGATCAGAAATATCAGTATCTATATTTTCAATTGCAGTTTGAGCATCATCGGAACCTTCATTTAGTTCTTCTATGTTTCATGGATCTTTATTTAATGATTCTAGATATTCTTTTAAGGTATTTAAATTATTATCTAATGAGTCTGAATAAGTTGCATCAGAAAACTTATAATTTGTGGTTTTTTGGGCAGCTTGAGCTTTTTCGATTGCTTCATTTAGCCCAGCTATGTTTTCATTAATTTCCTTGATCTGGTCTAAAGCTTCATTCTTTTCTTCATCAGTTTCAATTTTATTAATTGCTTTTATAGCTAATGCTTTTTGTTCATCAGTTAAGTTTTCAAGGCCATTAATAACAGTAGCATATCCATTAAGTTTGTTTTCTGATTCATCAAAAGTTTTTAATGCTGTGTTGACTGAGCTTACTAGCTTTGTTGTGTCTTCGCTATTAAATGTTTCGTTTGAAATTTCATTCAATTTAGTATCGATTTGTTCTTTAAGCTTGTCTAGTTCTTCATGAGCATTATCATAAGCATCTTTAGTATTTGAATCAGATTCACTGTAATTTACAGTTTCCTCATTTGCAGTAAATGATTCATCTCTTTTCTTGATTTCTTTTAGTAAATCTCCAAATGTTTTTACTTCAGAAATTAAATTTTGAATAACTTGCTTATCATCAGAATTTTTAGCAATTTCTTTGATTTTATTTATGATATCTGAATCTATAATGCCATTAAATTTATCAGTTGTAGCACTTAATTTATTTTCTTCAGCAGCTTTATTTTTATCAATTTCATCTTTAAGAGAATTAATTAGGTTGACTTTTTCATTTTTTTCGCTAGTTAATAATTTTCATAATGCTTTAAGATCAGTCAAAGCTGAGCCTGTATTTGATTCTTTATCAAATCCATTATTAAATTTATCTTTAGACTCAGTACTTGCAAATGTGTATTTTTGTTCTTTTTTAAGTTGTTTTGCTTTATTGTCTAAGTCGTTGATATCAGTTTTAGCTTCACCGATCTCTGTAATTATTTTTTCATTTTCGTTATATTGTGCTTGGTCTGATATATTTTTAAATAGATTTCAGGCTTCTTTCTTTTGTTCTTCCGTAAGACCTGCTCCATTTATTTTTTTTGAAAGGTCATCATATGCTTCATTAACTTGATTAGTCTCAGATTCAAGTGTAAGGTTATAACATGTGTTATATAAGAAATCTACTTCTTCTTTGGAGTTTGAAACAAATGTACCCAATAAATCAGCTGATCCAACAAATGCACTTATACTGGTAGTATCAGTATTAGATGTAAATGGAATGTCGCCTGTTTTTCATTTTAGACGTTTATCACGTTTTGGACCATTTATCTTTGTTATAAAATTATTCAAATCAGTGCTACTATTAAAAGCAGCACTTTTTGTGAAAGTTGTTTCTATATCGCTGCTTATTTTGCCTCTTGAATCTGGGCTCATATAGATTAATTTTTCTGTATTGTTTGAATTAAAAAATGATAAAACTTCCTTCATTTCTTGTTGCTTTAATTTGTTGTATATTAGCAGATCTCAACCAAGATTTACCATATCGGAAGCATTTCGCACATTAATTAGGTCTTGTTTTGAGACATCTTTTCAAGGTGTTGAACTAGATTCTGAAGCATTATTTGCACAAACTTGAACATAATATTCATTAAGAGAAGTAAAATCTTTTTCTGCAGCCTTATTAGCTATATTTTGAATAAAATCAAGCTTGTTCTTCATAGCTGATATAACATTATTGTAGAGTTCAATTTGGTCATGATCATTTTCATCTGTTAACCCTTGGTATATTCCTTGTTTATTATTTTTTAATTGATCATTATTTAATATGCTGTAAAACATGTTATATCAACGTTTCATTCCAATTTGAATACTTGAAAGTAAATTTAAATTGCTCATCACTTTATTATCATACCTGTTATTGTCATCATATCTAGTCCAGTTGTTACCATCATTTCCTGGTTTCATATTATTAATGAAACTATCTTCTCCATTTATAATACTTTGCATATTAAGATTAGACATTTCAGTAATGAAATCATTTAGTTGCTCATCAGAATAGTTATCATTGTTAAATAATTCATATAACTTTTTATTTAATTGAGCAATATTTGGATCATTTTTACGGAATTCTTGATAATGGAAATTACTAATTGATCAATTAGGTCCTCAAATTCAATAACTTATAAAGTCAAAATCACTCTCATCAGCAACCTTAGAAATAAACATATTTGGAATGTATTTTTTATTTGCTTTATAGAATGTAATTAAATTAGCAATTTCGTGTTTAAAATCATCAGTGTTTTTGCCTAATATAACATCACTAGTTTGTATAAAAGATTTTAAAAATGTTTTTCATTGCGTCAACAATTGTATTCTATCTCTAAGTGCATCAGTATAATGTTCTCTGAATTTACCATCTCCTGCTTGATATTTTAAAATAGCTTGGATGTTAGTTATATCATCAAGTGCAAGTGAATCTGGTTTTTTCTTTCCTTTTTCGGTTTTAAATCCATCAACAATATTTTTTTGCATTTTTATCATTTCATCTTTTAAGCTCTTTAAATTTGGTTTATTTTTATATTCATTTTTTGTCATAAGCTCATCAAGATTTGCAATTGCTTCATTATAAAGCGTTTCCACTTTTTCCTTACTTAATATATCAGTAATGAAATTGTGCAGTTCTTCTCTTGATAATGGATTATAACCATATGGTATTACATAATCATTGAGATTTTTTTCTATAGTAAAATCCTTAATGGCATTTGTGTTTAATTCTCCACTCGCACTCACTGAAAGCACTGCAATTGGAGTTGTTACCCCTGCAAGTGCTAAAGTAGTAAGTATTGAGTTGGTTAATTTTTTCGGTTTCATTTTGACTCCTTTATTATGCATTTATGTTACTTAAAAGTAACCACTTTTAATTTAATTTAAAAGTATGCTATTCTATATTTTTATTATACTCTTATATAAATATCATGCTGATTTTGCAAAAATGTTAAAAAGTGCTGATTTTGAATTAAAAAGTGAATGCTATTTTTGCAAAAAATCAACTTTATTATTTTGAGTTAATAAATTGTAGTTAAACAATTAAAAAGCAATTTTTCTTTTTAAGCCTTACTACAAGGCAGAAACATATTTTATTTTTTTCTTTATTTTGATTCTTGATCAAAATAAATAAATCAAAATTAAGAAAAATAATAAAAGTAAAATATCTTACATATATATCCAAAAAGTAATATTAATTAACTTTTTTCTTTTTTATTTCAACTAAATGCAAAATTTTGTGTTTTTTATTTTTACTAAAATTTAAGGTAAAAAATCCCTAATTGAACAAAAAAGCAAAAAAATCCTTGCTTGCGCAAGGACCTTTTGGAGATTATTTTTTCTTAAAGACATACAATGAAATTCCGGCAACAAATAGTAAGCTTGCTAGGATGGCTACATAAGCTCATCAAGGGAATGTGGCTTCTGCTTTCAGTTCGCTTAAAATAGCACTTTGTAGTACCTTTGGTGCACTTATAAAGGCTGGATTTGTTACAATGGTTTTAATATCTTTGATATCACCTTTTGTATATTTATCTTTTGAGATAATTTCAAAGTATTTATCATTAAGTAATAATGTATCAAAATCTTTAATATTGTCTGGAAGTAGACTGCTTTGAGCAGTATTTTGGAATGTATTTTGATCTTTAGTATCAATAGCATTTACTAATGCAATTACTTGTGCTGCAAGTGATTTAATATCAGCTTGAGCTTGATTGTATTGAGTAATTAATGGATTAGTTATGCCAGGAGTTTGTTCTTTGATTTCAGCTAGGTTATTTAATGCTTGATTTAAAGCATTTAATCTTGCTTGATATTGAGCAGCATCTTTGACATTTGAATCTAAATAAGCTTGGTAAGCATCTTTTGCTGCTTGTAAGTTATCTAATTTATCTATTACAGTTGCGCAACTATTTCAAGTTTGCTCTTTGGCTTTATTTTGCAATTGATCTAACTTAGCTTTTAGGCCAGTTGCATTTTGTCCATTAATAGCTTGTGCAACTTGACTAATTAATTCATTCATGTCATCTTTAATAGTTGCTTGTTGTTTAAGAGCTTGTACCTTTACTTCGTTGGCTGCTGGCAATGTATCAGTTTGATTATAAGCTGCTTTAACTTGAGCTATCACTGCTGTAGAAACATCAGTTAAGTTTTCTTTGATTCAATTATCGATTTCAGGAATTTGCTTGTCGTTATCATCTTTAAAGACTTGTGGCGAGAATTGTTCAACAGCTTTGCAATTATCTTCAAGTGCTTTTATTAATCCTTCAATCTTAGCAATAGTTTCAGGAGTTAATTTATCTGGTAATTCTTTACTTTGACTTAAATTATTTACAACTGTATTCAATTCATCTCGAAGAGCTTTAGGTGAATTAATAAATTGATTGCTGTCTAAAACCTTTTGTCCTTGTTTTAGTGCTAAATCAATCTTATTAGCTAAATTTTGTTTAGCTTGTTGCATTGCAGCTTGAGCTTGTTGTTTAACGTTAGCATCTAAATCTTTTAGCTCATTAGCTAAAGTATCAATTTGACTTGCTAAATTATCTTGATAAATGTTTCCGGTTGCAAGAGCTTCCAATTCTAAAGCTGTTTTAAGATCAGCTTGTAATTTAGCTAATTTATCTTTAGGAGCATATGTAACATATAGATCGTTGTTTGTGCTTAAATCTTGATTTACATCTTGAGCTATCTTAACAAGTTGTTTCATGCTTGTATCAAGCCCTTGAGCTTTTGCAATAATATCTGCAAGAGCATTTGCTTCTTTAGCAGCTATTGTTTGAACATATAAAGCTTCTTTTTGTCCCTTATTGAGATTTGCTAAAGCATATATATCATTTAAAGTCTTAATTTGTGCATTATTTAATGCTTGTTTATTAGCTTGAGCTTGAATTGTAGCTTGATCATTTTGATCAATGTCTTGATACATAGCTTTTGTTTCTGGTGCTAAAGGTTTAAATTCTTCTTGCAGTTTAATGTTAGGATTTAATTCTGGGGCTTGTAAATAATTTACTAATGGATTTGCAATTACATAGTGGTTGAGTTTTTTACCTAACTCTTCCATATCTTTTAAAGTACCATTAGCAATAGTTTGCTTGATATTTTCTGGAGTTGGTGCAAATTGAGCCACTACTTGTTGGTCTAATTTTTGGAATTTTTCTAAAGCTAACTTAGCTGATTCTTGACCATTAGTAATATCTGTTTTACCTTGAGTTAAAGCTGCATTCATGTTTTCTAAAGCTTGATTTAGTTGTTCTAAATCAGCATTTTGATTTATAGCGTTTTTAGCTTGATTTATAGCATTTTCTAAAGCTGTTTTATCTTTGGCTACTGCTGGAATATTTAATCTAGCTAGTAGTGTGTTGGCATCTTCAAGCATTGGTTTAAGTTGATCAATTACAGCTTGGCGCATTTGATTATATTGTTCAAGAGCCTTATTTTTAACTTCATTAGCTTGTGATGCATCAGAAGCTGCATTAAAGTCACTTATAACTTTAGCAGCAACCTCACTATTAACACCTTTGAGATTTTGTTCCACTCAGTGATTAATTTCTGGAATTTGTTTTTGTTCTGAATCAGTAAATTTATCATTGCTAAATTGAGCAACTGCATTATTTGCATCTGATAATTGTTTTAATACTTCAGGGTATTTTGCTACATCAGTTGGGTTATTTGTAGTTGTGGCTTTTTCTAATGCTTTAGCAGCTGTAATAGCATCATCTAATTGTTTTCTTACTGTAGTAGGAGCATTAATATAACTATTTGAATCTTTTAAAGTATTACTGCTATTTAAAGCCTTTTGAATTGCTTCATAAGTGTCTAGATTTTTAACTTTTCCATCCACTTCTTGCATTTTAGTTTCATCTGGATAAGCAGTTTCAAGTGCTTGTTTTAATTGATCCTTTTGTTCATTTGAAAGATTTTGTGCAGTTTGAATGTCTTGTTCAACTTTGTTTTTAACTTCATTTGCTGATTTGATTTGTTCTTCCATCTTATCGTATGCAGCTTGAAGCTCTTTAGCCATATTATCAATTTGTTCTTGACTGGTTCCTGACATTAAATCGCCACCTGGACCAGTGATGCTTTCATAATCACTAATTGGTGTTTCAACAATCTTAGCAAATTTATCTTCAAATCCAGGAGTCTTACTTGTATTAATTACTTTGTTGTATAACTCTTGAACTTTAGTAAATTCTTTAGCTAAATTTTCATCACCATTTAAATTTCTCATTGCATCATCTAAGGTTTGCGTTTGTGTAATTAAGGCATTAATATATGGAATTAAGTCAGATGCATTAGCTACTTGGTTTAAACCTGTAGCATTGGCTATTGCATTATCTTGTAAATTCTTTTGCGCAGTAAGGACAGCTTGTTGTAAAGGCTTATCAGCAGCTAGATAATTTGGTTCTTGTTGGATGTTTGTAGCATATGAATCAGTTAATTTAGCTTTTCCAATCGCATCATTAAGTTGTTTAGCATTATTTAATATGGTATTAATTTCTTCATCAGAAGAGCTAGCTTTAACTTTGGCTTTTAAGTTATCTCTTAATTCTTGAGATAAATTGCTTAATTTATCAATGAAGGCACTATATCCATTAAGATTATTTTTAGCATCAGTTACTGCTTTTATTGCAGCTGTAATAGTAGCAATGTCTTCATCTGTGTAGCTAGGTTTTGCTAACATTTGGCTTGATAGACTTTGCAATGCTTCATAAGCATTATCGAAATCAGATTGTTTATCTGGTGTAGAGTTTTGATAAATTCTAGTTTGAGGAACTAGGATTAAATCATTAAGTGTATCTGACATTGAAATATTAGCCTCAGACATCTTGGTTCCAAGTGCTGTTATTTTGTCAATTCCTTCTTTGCTATAAGTTTTAGCTAGTTCTTGGTTGATATTAGTTTGTTGCACATTAGATAAAGCTGGGAAGTTCATTTCCACTTTTGCTTCATTATCAAGAACTTTCTTTTCTTCTGTGATAGCTTTTTCTAATTGGTCAATTGCATCATTCTTATCTTTAATTTCAGTTTCGATGTTTTTAATTACTTCGTCAATATTAACATCTGTACCAGTCTTACCATTTTTATTAAATGCTTTATTAAAGATGTCTTTAGATTGTGCAGTTGCTAATTGATATTTATCGCCATCTTTTAAATCGTTAGCTCTATTAATTACTGCTTGTAAATCTTTGTTTAATTTTTGGATTTTTTCAGGGATGGTTTCAGTTTTTTCTGTTCAGCTAGTATCATCTTTAGCAGCAGCTATTTCTTTAAGTAATTCATTCTTTTGATCTTGATTAAGTAAAGGTAATGCTTCAATTTTGCTTACTACTTCAGTACCTTTTTTGTTGATTGTATCAATTACTTCACCTAGCCCAGTAATATTATTTTCTGAATGTGAACTATTTTTACCTAATAAGAAGTTATAAACATTTTCTTTTCCTCATTCAAAAAATGGAAATGGTGTAATGTTAGATTTTGCTTCTAAGCCATAGTATTTTAAGATAGGTTCATCATTTTCTTTTGATTTAAAAACGTTCTCATTAGGAGAATAATTAGGTGAAACTAAAATATCTGAACCTAATTGTATTAGAGGAAGAGTAACCATCTTACTTTTTTCACTAGGTAAAATATATTTGAATTTTAAAGAACCTGTAATTGGATCAATAAGTTGGTCACATGCTTGAAACATTATAATATTTCTTTGAATAAATAAACTTATTTTAGGTAGTAAACTACCAAATTTTACTACATCAGCAATACTTGCATTATAAAGCTTTTCTCAGTCATCTGATGTAATTTGGGATGCTACTTGTTCCAGTGTTAGGCTTGAACCAGGCTTAATTACAGTGTTATATAGCTGTACAATTTTATTGGCAGTAGTTTTTAAAGCACCATTTGTCCGACTCTTTCAACCATTGACTAAGTCTGTATTTGGATAGTCTTTTAAATTACTAATAGCAAATCTAGGATCATTAACTAGTTTTTCACTATTCAAGAATCAATAATTTGATTGATACATCAGTTTCATTTGATATTCAAACATATTTAACAAAGTACTTGTCATAGGAAAATCATTATAGTTAAAATAAACTGCTGTAGGATTAGCACTGAGATTTACACTAAAACGATTTGATGAAGATAAATTTTTATTTAATTTATTAAATTCCTCTGTTTGCAGATTTTTTATAAATGTATCATAGTCTTCGGTACCTTGAAGATAATTAACAAAATTCTTTCCTGATGGGCTTGCAATAAACGCTTGTCAGGTTGATTTAATTTCATTATTTTCTATATATTGTCCAAAATTACTGTAATACGTTACATCTGTTAAAAATAAATCTAAGTATTGAAAATTAAACATCTTATCGATAGGCAATAAATAATTCTTGCTTGAGTTATATAATTCTTTCAAATTTTCAAACTTAGTCTTAAGCTCATTTGCTTTTTCATTATTATTAAGCAGCATTTTATATGTTGTGTTTAGATTAAATGCTAAGTTTAGATCGCATAATAAATATGCATTTATTAAAGCTGTATCATTAGGATAATTCTTGTCGTTAATATACCCACTGTTGGCAATATATGATGAATTTGTTATTTTTCCATTATAACCAGATATAAAATTGAAAATTTCATTAGCTTCTTTGGTATTTTTAACTCCATCAATTAACGCTTTGGTATTGGTTAATTTATTATTTATGATACTGGTTAACTTTGTTCATGAACTTTGCAACTTTTCTAAAAGTTGTCATTGATAGCCAAGGAAGCCTTTCATTTCTTGGTTTCATTGTGGAAGTTTACTTACTTCATCAAACATCGCATTATTTTCAGCCATTAATTGATTAAAATAATCTGATTTAGCAACTTGATCAACATATTTTTGAAAATCATTTAATGAGACATTTTCAAAATAAGCAGGTTGGTAAGGTGTAAAATTGTTTGCCTCTAATGCAGCAGCATTATTAGCAAAATTATCTGCCACTGAAGTGGAAGAATTTTCTTCGCTAGCAGTATTTGCACTCACAGTAGCTAGCGCAGTTGGAACAAATATTCCAGTTGCTGCTAGTGAAGCGAACGCAAGAGATTTAATTTTTTTAGATTTCATATAAGCTCCTAGGAATAAGAAAACTTTATTCCTTATTTTTATTATACTATTTTGGTATTTTTATATCCTTTTGCACGAAAAAAACTTTAATGTATTTTTACTAGTTCCAAAATAATGCTTTATATTTTACCATATTTAAAAAATTATTTTTCTGTATAAAAAATATGCCTATTTTGCACTTTTTGCTTTTAAAATGAGTAATATATTCTTTTGCTGACTTTTTTGCTTAAATAAAATATAATAGAAACATGAATAAAATATATCTACATACTAATACAGAATACTCATTTTTAAATTCAGCAATTCGGGTAAAAGATTTAATTGCACTGGCACGCGAAAATAAGATGCAATATTTACCTTTAACTGATATTGATAATCTTTATGCCTTACAGTATTATTGAGAAGCTCAAGTTGCTTATGGTATTAAGCCTTTAATTGGATTAGAATTACCTTTAGCTGAAGGTTTTAGCGTTTTTTTACTAGCCAAAGATAATGAGGGATACTACTTTTTAAATGATTTAATTTACGCGCGCACTAGTGGTAAAGAAATTAAATATGCAGAATTAGAAAATGAACATGTTTTTGTTATTGATCACCAATTACTTGGAATGAAAGCTAAAAACATTACTGTAGATAGATACCTAAAGAACTTTTATTTAAATGCTAAAACCAGTCAAGAAATTCAAACTGTTTATGCTCCATGTAAAAAGATTTTGCAAGCTGAACAAAATGAATTAATTCCAATCTTAAATAGTATTGCCGGCAGAGAAGTAGACCATACTTTTTATACTGAATACCTAGATGAAGATGATTTTGCTAACTTAGATCCTCAAGTTGAACAAAACATTGAATTTATTGCTGCTAGTTGTAATGTAACTATGCCAGATAAAAGTATTAAACTAGCTAAATTCCCAGGTAATGTTAAGGAAGAATTAGCTCGCTTAATGTCAAATCAAAAGGCTTTAGATTTAATTTATACCTATGGGGAAGATGTTGTAACTCAAAGAGTTTATTACGAATATGAAGTAATTAAAAAACTAGGCTTTTTAGATTACTTCTTAATTATTCAAGACATTATTAATTATGCCAAAAGTCATGGAATAGCTATAGGACCTGGTCGTGGATCAGCTTCTGGATCTTTAATTTCCTATTTACTTGGAATTACTGACATTAACCCACTTGAATTTGACTTGCTATTTGAAAGATTTTTAAATGTAGATAGAGTTTCTTTACCAGATATAGACATCGATATTCAAGATACACGTAGAGATGAATTATTACAATATATCAAAGATAAGTATGGCCAAGATAATGTTGCCTTAATTAGTGTTTTCCAAACACTAGCATTAAAAAATTCACTGAGAGATATTGCTCGTTATTTATCAATTCCAGTTCCTGAAGTCGATAAAATCTGTAATGCATTAAAAAATACTGATGAAAGCTTAATTCAAGCTTATGAAAATAATGAAAAATATAAAATGCTAGTAGATATGTATCCTAAATTACATCAATATGCTAGTCAAATTGAAGGTTTACCTCGTCAAGTTGGAATTCATGCTGCTGGAGTTATAATTTGTGATCAAAATATTAAGCATGTAATACCAGTTTCAAATAATGCCAACACCTTGCCTCAAGTGCAATTTACTTTAAATTACCTTGAAAGATTTGGACTAATTAAAATCGATTTCTTAGGATTGAAAAACTTAACAATCCTACAAGAAATCGAAGACTTAATTCCATCTCAATATCATTTTGACAATATTGTTGGCAAAAGCTATGGTAAATTCATTGATCCAGATGTAGCTAAATTACTTAATAATTTACTAACAAATGGAATTTTCCAATTAGAATCACCTGGAATGCAAAATGCTATCAAAGAAGTTCATATCGACTCTTTTGATGACATTTATGCCATTATTTCACTATTTAGACCTGGACCAATGCAATATATTTCAACTTATAGTCGTAATAAACTAAATCCAAATAACATTGAAAAACTGCATCCAGCTTATGATGAAATAGTTAAAAATACCTTTGGTATTATCTTATATCAAGAGCAAATAATGCAAATTGCTCAAAAGGTTGCTGGTATGTCATTTGCACAAGCTGACCTCTTACGGAGAGCTATTTCTAAAAAAGACGAAACTAAATTACACAGCTATAAGAGTGATTTCTTTGCTGGTGGGCTTAAAAATGGCATTTCAGCTGAAATTCTAGAAAAAATATACTCTAATATTGAACGTTTTGCTGCTTATGGATTTAATAAATCACATGCAGTAGCTTATGCACTAATTGCTTATAAGCTTGCTTACTATAAAGTTAAATATCCACTCATTTTTTACAAAGTATTAATTTCAAATTCTTCAGCTGATCAACAAAATATTAAAAAATATGTTGCTGATGCAACTAGCCAAGGAATTAAGGTGTATTCACCTGAAATTAACCATTCAACTGAAATAGTTGAAATTGATAATAATGAATTATATTTACCTTTATTAATGATTAAGGGACTTGGAGCTGTTGCTGCAAGTAAAATTGTTGAAGAACGTAAGGCAAATGGTCCATATAAGAGCTTTTTAGAGGCTTATTTAAGACTTAGAAATCTAGCTAACGTTTCAGAAAGCATTTTAGATAACTTAATTAAATCTAATACTTTTAGAGAATTTGGTGGGATTGATACCTTATTAAATGCCAAAGAAAAATATGCTTTACCATTTAATAAATTATTTGAGGATTCATATAAAAAAGTTGCAGGAGACAAAAGTGCTTTATTACTTAACTTTGTTAAGACTCAAGGACTTAATGAAATAGTTATGGAGCTAATTCCAACTAATTTAGCTGAAGAAATGAAATCAGAAGCTGCGCTACTTGGAGCTGTTTATAATGCTTTAAGCTCACTACAAGAAGCAACAGGTTATAAGCAATTAATTGATGTTGAACTTAGCCCAATTTGAGTTAAATGCTTTATGTCTAAAGTGCAAAAGGATGCTAAAGGCAGACCAAGAGTTTCACTAACTGACAATAGCAAAAGCATTATGGCTTTTGGATTTTCTCCACGCGCTGGTGAAATTTTAAACCACACTAACCCGCGTATGATTGTTGCTTTATTAAAATTATCAAAAGCAAACTACTACACATTTATAGACTGAAAAGAGATTGAAGATGAACAAAACTAATATTCACTTAATAATTGATGGAAACTACTTAATGTTTCAGTCATTTTATGCTACCTATTATGGTAATCCAGATAACATAATGCGTGCTTCAGATGGCACACCAACTAATGGAATTAACTTATTTTTACACCAACTAAATAAACTAATTGAGTTTTATCATCCTCAATATTTATATATTGCTTTTGATTCAAAAGATAAAAGCTTTAGACATGATCTTTATGATGATTATAAAGCCGGTAGAGCTAAAGCACCAAATGAACTCTATATTCAATTTGACTTAATTAAGCAAATTTTAGATCGTTTAGGTGTTGTGCAACAAGAACTAGCTGGCTTTGAGGCTGATGATTTAGTGGCAGCTTACTGTCATAAAGTAGCACTAGATGAGCCTAAAATTATCTTTTCACGTGATAAAGACTTACACCAATTAATAAGCCCTAATATTAGTATTATTCAAAAAGAAAACTATGGATATTCTTTATTAACTAATGAAAACTACTTTGAAAATTATGGATTTTTACCATCTCAAGTAGTTGATTATAAGGCACTAGCTGGTGATAGTAGCGATAATTTACCTGGAGTTAAAGGTATTGGAGAAAAAACAGCTATTTCAATTCTTGAAAAATTCCATACTATTCCAAACCTATATGCTAGTCAAGATCAATGAGATAGCAAGCTAACTAAAGGGGTAATTAATAAATTAATTGCTGGTAAAAATGATGCTTTATTTTGCTTACAAATGGCTACATTAAATCCAAATATCGATAGCTTTAATTCTAATAAAGATGCTTATGTTTTAAATCTAAATCTGCAAAACGCTTTACCTTTATTAGAACAACTAGAGCTTAGATCAATTATAGATAAATGAAACAAATGATAGCAATCGTTGGACGAATGGCTTCTGGCAAAAGCACTTTTTTAGCTGCTTGTGCCTCATTAGGCTTTAGTACCTTTAGCTGTGATGAGTATGTTGCTTACTTATATAACCAAGATAAAGCATTTATTACTCTAATTGAGCAAAAATTTGGAAGTTTTTTGCTTTCAGAAGGCAAAATAAATAAAAAACTTGTTAAGAACTGAATAATGCAAGATCCCAGTAATTTAAAAAAGCTGGAAAAAGAGGTATTTTACAGGCTAAAACAGCATTTAATGCAACATAAATACGATTTTGTTGAAATTCCAATTTTATTTACTGAAATTGAAGATTTTGCACCATTATTTAGTTGTATTTTTCATATGCAAATTCAAGAGGATATCAGACAAAAATTTCTACACCAAAAGGGTGTGGATAACTTTACTTTAGAATTTTTGGACAACCAAAATGCCTATGACTGAGACTTAAAAGAAATTTTTCGCGAAAAAAGGGTTGTGCATATCTCTTTGGATAAACGTGATAATATAGAAAAAATTTCAAAAGTACTTCTCATGCATGCGAGAGTTAGGTAAAATATGATTACTATCAAATATTTTTTACGTTAAAAGGAGCAGAAATGGACCTACAATATTCATATTTCGCAGTTGAAAAAAATTCAGAAATCACAAATGATGATTTAGTTAATTTCAGAGAGTTTTATGGGCCATTTTTAGGTTCAAATCCTATCTTTTTATACCAATATTTATTAGATTATGTAAGAGATAGCCAATTTAAGCGTTTTGCTTATGACTATTTATCTTTAACTGTCTTTTTAAATATGGATGAAGCTGCTCTTTCAAAAGCTAGAAGACAATTAGAAGCTACAGGTCTAATTAATACTTATGCTGATCACAGTAAAAAAATTATGATCTTTTCATTGCAAAAACCATTAAATGCTTTTGGTGTTAAACAAAATCAACTAATCACTGACTTATTACGTAACAAAGTTGGGGATGAAAACTACAAGCAAATGATACTAGCTAAAACTCGTCCAGCTACTTATCGTGATGCTTTTGATGTAGAAGATGTTACAACAGACTTCTTTACTGAATTTGCTAATAATCAAACAAGCAAAAATTCTATCATGGCACAAAATAATTTTGTTCAAGATGTACTTCATATTGGAAAAATGAGAAAAAGTCGTGTTGAAAGTGATAAATTATCATTCTCAACAGCTACTCGACTTGAAATTGGCAAGATCAAATATTCTAATGAATATGAAGCTATCTTAAAGCTTAATTCAATTGAATTTGCTCAACAATTAATCAATGATGACTTAGAAGCTAGTTATATTGCTACATTACAACAATGACAAGATAAAGTCCAAGATGACAAAATTATTAACTTAATCTTATTTTTATCCTTCTATCATTCATCAAAAAGTACAGGTAGACCATTAAAAGAATGATTTAAACATGCTGGAAGCATGATTAATGAAGTGCTACAAATGAACTTACTTGATTTTGCTGTAGTTGAAAACTACTTTGATGGTAAAATTAGAAATACCTATGATATTAAAATTTTCCAAAAGAAGGAAATTCTCAAATCAATGTTAAAGTAAAAGGAGTTAATTATGAGTTCAATCAATAAACCGATGCTAGCGTTTGATTTCTTAAAAGAAGCTCCAGTAAATAAAGATAACTTAATTGCTCAAATTAAAAAAGAGCCTTTACTTAATAAATTATTTAAAAAATTAAAAGTCTCAGATTCTGAAATCTGAGATTACTTTAATTATTTTATAGATTATAAAAATCAAATTATCAATCCTAATCAATCACCTTATTTACTTGATTTTAAACGCGATAGTAATAATAAGCTTATTATCGAAAAGAAACTAGCACATAATGAAAAAGGTGATCAGTTTCGTTTATTAAATAATTTATTATTGCAACACATTTCATCACCTTTTTATGACACCACTTTACAAGATTTAGATATTAATGATAATTTATATTATGATCTAGCTGGAATTAGAGCTGAAATCTTACTTGCTTTAGAACCTAATCATCAAAACTTTGATTTACTATACGGAGTTTATTTCCATGGTCCAGCTAACAGTTACCGTACTAAATATCTTTCTTCTGTAGCCAATACTTTTGCTTTAAGTGATGTTCCAGTTGCTTATATCGATCTAAATCAACTTGATGAATGAGTTAAACAACTAATTGGAAATAATGATGATATTAAATATTTAGTTAATGAACTTTCACGGGTTCCAGTCCTAATTATTGATGAAATTGGACTCAAAAACTATACTGAATGATTCTTGGATACAGTTTTAGTTAAAGTGTTGCAAAATCGTGCTCAAAATCATTTATTAACTTATTTTGGCTCATATTACCCACTTAGTGCACTAGCTAAAACCTTAATTACAACAAAAAAAGGAAATGTAGTAACTACTATTTCTAAACCTTTAATTGATAAAATCATCCACTTAATTATTGAACTTACTAAAGTTGAAACCTTTATAGGAGTTTAGAAAGGAACCTTATGGATAAAATTAAAATCGTTTTAGCCGGAACTCCTCAATTTGCTGTTCCAGTTTTTGAAGAAGTTATTAAAAACTTTGAAGTAGTTGCCTTAATTTCTCAACCTGATCGTCCAGCTAATCGTGGATATAAGCTAGAGGCTACTCCAACTAAATTACTAGCTTTAAAGTACAACATACCTGTTTTTCAGCCAAATAAGATTTCTGAAATCTATGATCAATTAGCTGAAATGGATTTTGATATCTTTCTTACTTGTGCTTTTGGTCAAATTATTCCTGAAAAAGTACTAGCCTTACCTAATTTAGCTGCTTTAAATGTACATGGTAGTTTACTGCCTAAATATCGAGGAGCTGCTCCAATTCAATATGCTTTATGAAATGGTGATGATGTTACTGGAATTACTTTAATGTACATGGTTAAAGCTATGGATGCTGGGGATATGATTGTTAAAGCTAGTTTAGATATTTTACCAACTGATACTAGTGATACTTTATTTGATAAACTTTCTGCCCTAGCAGCAAGCAATATTGTAACTTGACTAACTAATTTTGCTCAAGGGAAATATAAGCCAGAAGCCCAAGATCCTTTGCTAGTTTCCCTTAGCCCTAAGTTAAATAAAGAAGATGCTTATTTAGATCCAAGCTTAAGTATGGAAGAAGCTTTTAATCGGATTAGAGCTTTTAGTTCAAATCCAGGTTGCTATTACTTAATTAATGATAAAAGAGTCAAAATTTATTATGCAAGTAAACAAAAAGTTGCCAATGCTATTAAGTTAGACTTTGCTAATGGTTCCTTATGAGCAACTGATTATCAATTCGAAACTAAAAAGCGTGTTAAAATTGCCTAAAACAATAATCAAGCTAGAAATTCAATATACTAGCTTGATATTTTTTTCTGATATAAATAAAATATTTATATCAAACTAGCTAAAAATGTTTATAATTTAACAAGCTATTTTAAGGAGGAAAAAATGATTTTTGACAAACTTTCAAATATTAAGAAATATCAAATCAATCCAGCAATTAAAGCAGCACTAGAATTAGCTGCAAATGCTGATTTTGATGCATATGAATATGGGATTCATGAGTTTAATGATGACATTAAGCTTGTCAAACGGAATTTTAGCCCCTTATTTGAAGAAAATTATGGTGAATTACATGATCAACACATTGACATTCACGTTTATTATGCTGGGGATGAAATAATTTACTTTGATCCGCAACCACATTATACTCAAGATGATATTTTAAGTGCTTCTAAACCTAATGATGTCTTTTACATTAAAGCACCACAATATCATAATCAAGTTAGACTAAACCAAGGGACATTTGCTTTATTCTTCCCTGGTGAATTACACAAAATTACTTTTGCTAATGAGCAATTAACTAATAAAGACAAAATTATTATTAAAGTCAAATATTAAGGAGACAATGCTATGCATTCTATTAAAAAATTTATATTAAAACCTGGGTTCTATGACACTTGAACTGATGTTACAGTTAAAGGATGAGTTTCATCTAACCGTGGAAACAAAAAGATTCGTTTTATTGAAGTAAATGATGGATCAACTGTTAAAAACTTACAAGTAGTATTTAAAGGTGAAAACTTCGATTTCGAAGCTTTAGACAGCTTAAAACCTGGTTCAGCCATTGTGGTTAAAGGTACTTTACACGCTACACCAAATGCACCTCAACCAATTGAATTAGTTGCTGATACTTTAGTTGAATACAAAAAAGTTGATGAAGACTATCCAATTCAAAACCAAGAAATTAACTTAGAAACCTTACGTGAAATTCCACACCTAAGACACAGAACTAACTTACTTAGAGCTATCATGTTAGTTCGTTCAACTTTAGCACAAGAAATTCACAAATTCTTTATTAACAAAGATTTCTTCCTTATGGCTAGTCCTATTATTACAAGTAACGATGGAGAAGGAGCTGGAGAAACCTTTATTGTTTCAGATCCAAGCTGAGCTGACCCATTCTTTGGTAAAAGCAAGAAGGCTACATTAGGAGTTACCGGACAATTACATGGTGAATCATATGCTGTAGGAATGAAAAAGATTTATACTTTTGCTCCTACATTTAGAGCAGAAAAATCAAACACAAAGAGACATTTAGCAGAATTCTGAATGATTGAACCAGAAGTTGCTTTCTATGATTTATTTGACACTATTGCGTTAGCTGATGATATGCTAAAGGTTGTTATTAGAAACACAATGGCTAAAAACAAACTTGAATTAGAGTACTTAGATCAAGTAACAAACAATGGTCTTTTAGATAGATTAAATCACTTTGTTGAAACACCACTTTTAGTAGTTGATTACAAAGATGCTATTAAAGAACTTCAAAAAGTTAGAGATATTTTTGAAAACAAAGATATCGAATTTGGCCTAGATTTAGGTTCAGAACACGAAAAATACTTAACTGAAAAAGTTTATAACGCTCCAATTGCAGTTATTAACTTCCCTAAAGATTTCAAAGCCTTCTACATGAAACAAAATGAAGATGGTAAAACTGTTGCAGCTTTTGACTTACTTGTACCTGGTGTAGGTGAACTTGTAGGTGGATCTCAACGTGAATCAGATTACAACAAATTATTAACTAGAGTTAGAGAACTAGGAATTGATGAAAAAGACCTAGAATGATACTTAAACTTACGTAGATTTGGACATATGTTAACTTCAGGATTTGGACTTGGATTTGAAAGACTTGTTATGTATGTAACAGGAACTGAAAACATTAGAGAAGCTATTCCATATCCAAGAACAACTGGAAGCATTAAAATGTAAAGCCACATTTGTGGTTTTTTTATTAAAAGTTTAAATTTATCCCTAAAAAGCAGTAAAAAATTACTTTTTAGTGATAAAAAATATTATATCAGTGTTACAATACTAGTATATTATTAAGATATTTAGGGATGAAATTATGAAGAAATTTAAATTAGTTTTAGGAGCTTTAGCTACTCCTGTTCTTTTGCCTATTATTACCATTTCATGTAATGATGATAAGAAGCAAATGCAAGAGCATATTAAGACTCAAGACAAGCAAATTAGTATATTACAAGATTCCTTGAATCAAAAGCAAACTGCCTTAAATCAAACTAGCACACTATTAAATAGTACTTTGGAACAACTTAGTCAAGTTCAAAAGTCTTTATCTACAAGCAATAACCAAGTAGCACAATTAAATAATCAAATTACAGAATTAAGCACAAATAATAAAACTTTACAGGCTGATTTAGATAGCAAAAATGCATTGTTAGCTCAAAAGCAAGCCCAAATCCAAGAGCTAAATGAAACTTTAGCCAGTCAACCCGATAAGGTGGAATTTACTAACTTAAAACGTCAATTAGCCACTAAAGAACAAGAAATTGCAAGCTTAAAGCATCAAATTAATGCTGCAAATGATAGTAAAACTAAATTACAAAGTCAAATTAGTTCCTTACAAGAGCAACTTGCTTTAATTACCAAACAAAAAGAGCAACTACAACAAGAAGCAAACAATAAGCAAGCTTTAGATGCAGCTAAAATTGAACAATTAAATAATCAAATAGCTCAGTTAAATAGTGATTTAGATCAAGCTAATAAACAAAAGCAAGATATAAGTGATCAAGTTGAAAGTTTCAGCGCTCAGTTGCAAGCAGCTAACATAACTAATAAAAATCTTCAAGAACAATTAGATAAAAAGACAAGCCAAATACAACAAGCTCTTAAAGATTACAACAATCTTAATCAACAAGCTGAGGATCTAAGACAACAAATAATTCAACTTGAAACTACTATTAGTAATAATGAAGCCAAAATACAAACTAAAAATAATACTATTGCAGCCTTGCAAACTATAATAGCAGATAATAAAAATCAAATTAGCTTACTTACTGAACAAAAAAGTTCACTTGAGCTCAATATCGAGAGCTTAACTAATCAACTAAATAGTACTAAAGAACAACTAGCTAGTGCTCTAAAACAAAATCAAGACTTACAAAATCAAATTAAAAAACTTGTTGATGAAGTAGAAAAATTAAAGAAACAAAATTCTAGCTCTACTAGTGGGGAAAATAAGGATAAGGATCAAACCAATCCAAGTCACAGTGATACTGGGGCTTCTAATCCAACTACTAATTCAAATCAAAATAATAATCCTAGTTCATCTCAAGACCTCGCTAATGCTAACTTAATGTTTAAGCTAAAAGATAACTACATAGTTGCTAAGGATGATAAAAGCTTTAATTTAAATTCGCTTGTGACAATTAATTCTAATTATCAAGCCAAAGAAATCAAAAATACCATTAATAGCCATGGAATTTTAACCCCTGATGGTGTAATAATTCCAACCATTAATACTTCAAATATTGAGACTCTTAAACCAGGAAAAGCACTTTCTAACCCACCAGTAGGTAGATGGTTTAGAACAGAAAAACAATTTGACCCAGATGATTATCACTACTATTTAATGTGAGATGAAGCTGCTAACTGATTTGATGCCAATAAATGATTTAGATACACACCAAATATTGATAAGTCCAATGAAGATAACTATTATCCAATGAGATACTTTGGTAATGGTGGAACTGACGATCGAAGTTGTTGAGCTGCTGCCTCAAGCAACATTATGATGTGATGAATTCAACAAAATCATAAATACATTGAAACATACTACAAAATACATCCAGAAGATAAAATTTTGATGCTAAATGGAAAAGATATCTTACAAAGTTATAACGAAAAGGATTATGCCTTTATCTTTAACTTTTTAGTTGAATACTTTACCGATACCTCAGGATATGCTTTATTTGGTAATGAGTGATTACTATCAGGAGAAAAGAATCCTAACTTTAATGCTTCTATTGAAGTAGATAAGGCAAAGCAAGCTGCTCAATTTAAAGGATTATTCCCTCATTTATTTAACTGAGATAATGTTTCTAAATTAGGAGATTATAAGAAACTAGCTGGTGGAGTTACAAATGCTGATAAAGTCTTTTCTAACTATGTTAAAGAAGCTTTCGAAAATCACTATGCTGTTTCATTTGTTATAAATCCTTCAGCTTCTTATAATCATGCAGTGACCTTATGAGGAGCTCATTATAATTCAGATGGTATAATTGATGAAATCTATTATGCTAACTCTGACCACAATAACAAAGAAATGCGCACTAGATCTAGACTTGAAAGAGCCAAAGTGGTTTATTCACCAGATAAAAGAAATATAAGAATTTGGCTAGCTCCAGATCAAACTAACTATGAAGAACAAAATAGAAAAGGATACCTTATTGCTTCTGTTGAAAAATTTAACCTTGGACATGATATTTGAGAAAAGTGATATAAAGAAAATGTTAATGCAACAGATGATAAAGTTGCAATTAGCGTTATTAATGCTGATCAATTTGATATTTCAAAGCCAGGAATCTATCAAATTAAATATCAAGGGACAGATAAATTTGGCAACACTCAAACGCAAGTAGCAAACATTACTGTAAAATAGTTTTAGCACTAGCACGTAGGCTGTTAGTGTTTTTTTGCATAAAAAATCCAGGACAAGCCTGGAACTAATTAGATTAGTTAACTAATTTAATAGATTATTTGTTTTTGTTTACAAAATCATCTAATCTAGCGTGTTTTCTAGCACCTTTGTTAGCGTGGAAAACACCTTTTGAAACTGCTTTAGCAATTGTTTTGTGTGCGAATGCTACTAATTCAGCAGCTTTTTCGTCTTTAGCTAATACAGCTTCTCTAGCTTTACGTACAGCTGTTTTAACACGAGATTTCATTGCTGAATTCTTTTTGTGTGCTTCTTCCATTTTAGCTATACTTTTGATTTTTGACTTAATGTTTGCCATTATGTCCCCCTTTTTCTAATATGTTTATTGAAAAATCAAGTATATTATATATTAATTTTAGATATTACTAAAATACAAATACTCCTTAATTATAGTAATTAAGCAAATTATTTATATTTTTTTAAATTAAAGTATTGCTTGCTTTTTACTCAATAAATAGCCCACGTAAATAACGCAATCCGATATAATAAAAACATTATGAAAAGAAAACTAAAAATATTTGAATCATTTGCAGGAATAGGTTCTCAATATAAAGCATTAAAGAATATATATATATATATATATAGCAATAATATAAGAGAGAGAGAGAGAGAGAGAGAGACGAGCTCCAAATTGTACCATTAGGTACAATTGATTGATATATAGATGCAATTATATCTTATCAAATCATTCACTACGGACTATTAGAGCCAGAATCTAATTATTCTCATGAGCAAATGGCTAGTTTATTGTCTCAGTACACCTTTAGCTCAGACTCAAAAAAGCCAGTTTCAAATTCATACTTCAAAAAGATGAATAACGAAAAACTTAGCAAGATTTTTCCTTATTTATATTCTTATGTGAATAATGAATATTTCACTTCAGTTTATCCAAAACATCAAAGAGATTTAAAATATGTAGGCTGCACAGATATTACTCAATTTGAAACACTTCCAAAGCATATTGATATTTTTACATATTCATTCCCTTGCCAAGATTTATCACAACAAGGAAAACAAAGAGGACTTGAAGGTGGTACTAGAAGTGGTCTTCTTTATGAAGTTGAAAGAATACTGAAAAACAATACAGATCGCTTGCCGAAAGTATTGCTTTTAGAAAACGTAAAGGCTCTAGCTAGCTCCAAATTTAAAGCACCTTTTGATGAATGAATTAATACACTAGATCAATTAGGATACGAAACTGTTTATAAAGTAATTAACTCAGTGGATTATGGTTCAGCTCAAAATCGTGAAAGAGTATATGCTGTTTCAATTCTTAAGTCTCATTTAAAGAAACCATTTGTTTTTCCTTTACCAATTAAGGAAAAAGGAAAACAGTTAGAAGATATCATCCACTTAGAGCACAGTGATAAGCTTTTAAATGATTTATTAAAGAAATATAAGCATAATGACTTTAATACTACATCTAATAATATTACTAAGTCTAGACTTTTAAACTATACAAACTTTAATTCAGAAGCTTATATTTACTTGCCAAAAGGAAAGGGCCCAACCCTAACTGCTAGTGGTGCAAATAGTAGACTTAAGTTTTACTTTCCAGAGCAAAAAACTCTAAAGGCTATAAGTCCTTTAGAATCCTATTTATATATGGGATTTGATGCAGATGACTATAACAAAGTTGCTCAAAGCAATCTAGTTTCAAATTCCAAAATGATTTACACATGTGGTAATTCAATTTCAGTTGAAGTTTTAGAACAAATCTTTACAACTATTTTGAAATGTCTAAAATAGAAATATTTAAAATACCCATGTGTACTAAATCTTACTATTCAAAAACATCTCAATCAGCAAAAGGACAATTTGACCTTTATGTTGCATTTGACACTAAAAGATTAATCATTTATGATATTTTTGTTAATTTTTTAAATCTCGAAATAGATTTATGCAATACAAAATCTCATTTTAACAGTAATCTATCTAATTTTAAAATTAGAAAACACATCTTTAACCAGCTTGGCTTAGAACTCATACCAAGACAAAGTACCAAAGAAAATAAGCTACTTAAATTAAATGCACAGCAGCTAATTAAATTTAGCTCATTAGTTAATACCTATTATTTTCAAGAAAATCAAAAAAATATAAAAGAACTAATATATTTATTAAAGGGCAATAATCCAGGTGGATCAGTTACTAGAAAAGAAAATTCAGAACTAATCTTAGATGAAAAAAGAAACTCTAATGGGCGGATATTTTATAACTTACCATTAATTATTGACGCTATTACAATTGGAATAAATTTCAGTGGTGATAGTTTACATCATATGCTTGCGCATTATCAAATTAGTGAGCATGAAATTAAAAACTTTGATACTATGATCGAAATAATTAAGAACAATGATTCGAAATATCTATGATCAGGAATTTGTATGCTAGAGATAACTGGCATTAATCATAAAGAGCAAAATGATACTTGAATTAAAAATATGAGCACATATATTAAAAATCTTTCAAATAGTAATAAACTTTGTAAATCTATTAAAGAGACTATTAAGAAATATAGATCAACTTATGCAAAGCGTGTAGAAGGAAAGAAAATATTTGACATTGAATATTCAACAGAAAAAGCCCATATTTACAATGTTGAATGAATACAAAAGGAAGCATTTGACTATTGTGCAAATGACCCAAATAGAATAGATGATCAAAGATATCACAAAATAATTAAACAAATTTCTGATGAAAATAATTATTTAAATTTAGAACCAAATATTCATAAAAGCTTTGATAGATATGAATTTAGTTATAATGAAAATGGTAGATTAATTCAAACAAAGCAAGCATTAAAAGATAATGTAAGAGAAAATGCCTTAGATAGCTACTATCAAATACCTAAAGATAAGTTAAATAAGCAAATTAAAGATTATATTAAGAAAAGAAACAATTATATAGAAAATAATAATTTGTTAGATAACTATACCAAGAATTAGACCTAAAAGTTTAAATTGCTACTTTATTCATAATTGCAATATATTTAGAATTATATCTTTGGCGAGTTATTATATAATTTGATTAGTATTTTTACAATTTAGTGCTAAGTTTTAATATAATTTATACGAAATCCTTTCAGAGGGGTTTTCAGTGGAGTACAAAAAACAGTGCTCCACTTTTTTATATTTAAAAGCGAAACACTGTATATATAATTAAGATTAAAACCTAACTTAGGATTAATTTTTACCCGCTGCATTTTGTCATAAAGATCAATAAGCACCTTTAGCCTTAAGTAGTTCTTTATGAGTACCTTGTTCTAATATTTGCCCATTATTAAGAACAATAATTTTGTCAGCATTAACTATAGTTGAAAGTCTGTGTGCAATGATAAATGAAGTTCTATTTTCAACAAGTTTGTTCATTGCTTTCTCAACAATAATTTCAGTATGTGTATCAATATTTGAAGTAGCTTCATCCAGGATTAATACTGGAGGATTTTTATAGCTTGCACGTGCTATAGAAACCAATTGTCTTTGCCCTTGAGATAAGTTAGATCCTGAATTTACTAGTATAGTTTCATATTTGTCATTAAGCTTATCAATGTGTCCATTTAAGTGAGCAGCTTCAGTTACATCATTAAGGACATATTCATTGATACCATCAGCACCATAAGCAATATTGTTTTTAACACTATCACTAAAGAGTACAGTTTCTTGCAATACATATCCCAGAGATTTACGTAGCGAATCTTTTTCAATTGCTTGAATTAAGATTCCATCATATAAAATTTCACCTTCTGCAATTTCATAAAAGCGTGAAATTAAGCTTGTAATAGTTGTTTTACCAGCACCAGTAGCCCCAACTAGAGCTATTTTTTGACCTGGTAACGCTTCAAATGAAATATCTTTTAAAGTATATTCATTTTGATATTTAAATGAGACATTTTTAAACTCAATATGACCTTGTAGTAGTTTATATTCATAGCTTGAACCAACAGGTATTTTTCAAGCAAATTTTCCATAACTTTCAGCTAGTGGGACTTCAATATATTTACCCATAGCTTCTTCAACACGTACTAATGTAATTTTACCTTCATTAGTTTCAGGCTTTTGATCCATGATATCAAATACCCGGTTAGCACCAGCTAGCGCAAGTACAACTGAGTTAGCATTTTGTGTCATAGAAGAAACAGGTCCTGAAAATGATTTAGCAAATTGTGTGAAGGCAATAAAGGTACCAAGTTCAAGTCCAGCTAGTGAGCCGGCTGTGGCTACATTGCCACTAGTGTAATTATTAATTACCATAATTCCACCAAAAATAGTAACTATTGCATAAGCAATGTTTCCTAAGTTTTGGCTAGTTGGGAAAATTACGTTAGCTCAAAATTCTGATTTAAAACTTACTTTAGCTAGTTTTGCATTAATTTGATCATATTGATTAATTGCATTAGCTTCTTGACCAAAGATTTTAACAGTTTTAAGCCCACTAATCATTTCTTCAGCATATCCAGTTAATTCTCCAATTTGCTTTTGTCTCTTAACAAAGGCTTTAGAAGAGAATTTTCCAATTATAAAGCTGGCAGCAAATATTAGGATAATAACTCCAATCATAATTAAACTTAAAGCTCAATCTAGCACTAGCATAATAATAATTGAAGCAGTTAAGATAATTAATGATTGAGTAATTGAAGGGAAAGTTTTTGATAAGAATTGTCTTAAAGTATCAATATCAGCTGTAAGCCGAGAAACCAAATTTCCCTTAGCATTAGAATCAAAGAATTTAATTGGCAATGATTGCATGTGGCGATAAAGTTTTACCCGCATGCTGGTCATTGTTTTGTAAGTAATATTAATCATGATTCTGTTGGCTGCAAAACCTGAAAAAATACTTACTAAGAATAAGGCAACTGAGCCAAATAACATTAAGTAGAATTGATCTCAGTTAAAGGTATCAACCGTTAGGCCATTATCTAGCGCAGGTTGTAAGAATAATTGCACAACAATTTTACCTATAAAGACTTGTTGATATAGCATCCCTACTGTTGAAAGTAAAATTAAGCCAGCAGCTAGAATTAATCACCACTTATTATCGCCTCATAGGATTTTAATTAAGCGAGAAAAAGTAGCTTTCTTTTGTTGCTTAGTTAATTTGGTATAAGCTGGTCTAGGACCCATTTTATTGAAGGATTTCATCAATACCTCCCATAGCTTGTTGAGCTTTATATAACTCAGCATAAAAGCTTGATTCCTTAAGCAATTCTCGGTGTGAACCAATGTGCTTAATTTCACCATTGTCAAAGACTAAGATCCGATCACAGTCTTTAATTGAATTAATTTTTTGTGCAATAATGATTTTGGTGCAATTATCAATTTGGCTAATTGCTTGTTTGATTTGTGCTTCTGTTTTAAAGTCAACAGCAGAAGTTGCATCGTCTAAAATTAAAATTCTTGGTTGTTTTATTAAGGCACGCGCAATACATAAACGTTGCTTTTGACCACCTGAGAAATTTTGTCCTTTTTGCTCAACTGGTGAATCCAGTTTTTCTTTTAAGCCTGTGACATAGTCTTCTATATTAGCTTGAGCCAATGCATGATAAATTTCTTCATCACTAGCATCTTGCTTACCTCATAGCATATTGTCTCGAATAGTACCTTTAAAGAGGATAGATTCTTGGAATACTTGTGCAATTTGCATTTTGGTATAGTGTAAATCTAAATCTTTAATATCATGATCATCAAGTAAAATTCTACCTTCTTGTGGATCATAAAATCTAGCAATTAAGGAAGTGAAAGTTGTCTTTCCTGAACCCGTTTCACCAATAATACCTATTGATTCACCTGGTTGAATTTTAATTGAAACATTTTTAATACTTGGATGATTAGTATCTAAATAATTAAATGTTACATTTTCAAAAGTAATTCCACCTTGTAAGTTTGCTTTTAGAGCATTAGGCTTATTAACAATACTTGGTTGATGATTAATGATTTCTTTAACACGTTTTGAACTTGGGATTGCCATTAAAACCATTCCAAGTACATTCATAATTCCCATTAAAGAACCTGAAATCATTCAAATATAAGAACCAAAGGCAACAATATCCCCAACTTGAATGCTTCCGCCAAGGGCTAAACGTGTTCCAATACCACCAAGAGCCACAACTGACATAAAGATAGTTCCAAAAATAATTGGAGTATTTCAAGATACTATTTTGTCTACTTTTGTATTAGTACTTTTTAGTTTATTAGCTAATAATTCAACTTTATCAGCTTCTGACTTTTCAGTTACATAAGCTTTAATTGTTCTCATTCCGTTAAGGTTTTCTTGAATCTTTTGATTATAGGCATCATATTCCTTGTATAGTAATTTATATTTAGGATATGAAGTGTATCAAATAACCAGGAATAAAGTAGCAATTAAAGGTAAAGACACTGTAAAAATGGTTGAAAGTTTTAGTGAAACTTTAATTGCAAAAACAATTGCTGCTATAAACATAAAAGGTAATCTAATAAAGGCTCTTATTATCATCATAAAGGCCATTTGGATGTTATTAACATCATTATTTAAACGATTAAGAATTACCCCATTGCTATATTTGTCAATATCATTAAATGAAAATTCTTGGACTTGAGCAAATATCGCATGGCGAATATTGCGTGAAAAGATAGTTGCTGCCTTTGCTGATACGAAGGAAACTATCACACCAGATACTAGCGAAGCAAGAGCTAATCCAATTAAAATAAGTCCTTTTTGAATAACGACAGTTTTATTACCTTGAACAATTCCACTGTCAATTACATTTCCTACTATTTTAGGCATAAATACTTGCATAAGTACTTCTGCGATTACTAAAATAATACAAATTACCGAATACCAACGGGCACCTTTGGTAAGTCGGAATAAAGAGGGCATTTTGGTTTTTACCCTTTTTACTATTTTTTGTTCTTTACTTTTTGTCATGACTGTTTAATAAACAATCTTTTTCGCTATGTTCATGTATTTGTTCGTGTCCGTCATTAAAACATTTACATGTATATTTTTGATAAACGTCTTCTTTAACAAGTCGCATAATTTCTTCAATTAGCACACCATATTTTTTAATAAATGCTGGGGCTAAATAGTAATAACTAGCTACACCTTCTTTTCTAATCTTCACCACTCCGGCTCTTTTTAAATTCCCTAAGTGTTTTGAAACATTAGCTTGTTTTTCGTTTAAGGCATTAAGCAAGTCATTAACGTCACACTCACGTTCGTGACATGTATAAAGGTGAATAATTAACTTTAATTTAACATCCTTTGATAAGAAATTTAAAATTTGTAATGTATCCATATAGCATCTCCTTATTCTTCTTCATCAATAGATTCAATTATTCATTCAGCAGTCGCATCTTGCATACTTGGTTGATCTATTGTTTTTGTGTTTCTTTTTACTGCATTTTCGACTTGTTGTACTTTGTTTAAGGCGCTTTGTTCAATTTCTTCATGTGAGATAACTTGAGTTTTATTGGCCTCATCATCTACATCATCAAAATTGAAATTGATAACAAAATCATCATCAGCTAAGTCTTCATCATCTTCAACTCAATTAGACTCAGCACTTGTTTGTTCTTGTTTTGGTTCAATATCTTGAACATTTATATCAGTCTCAATGATATTTTCAGCAACATTGCTTTCATCATTTTCAACTTTTTTAATAAATTGTGTTACTTCTTTAGTTAATTGTTCAGAAGAAGTTTCAATTGCAAGTGAAATTTGAGCGCTATCTTCTTCATCATTTTCAACTAATTTAGTTGGTTCATTATAAATTTGATCATTAGCATAAATTGAAATTTTTTCTTCTAGTTTAGAAAGATTGATACCTAATTCAGAAAAATCAGTTTCATATTCTTCTTCAGTTGTTAAGTCTTCTTCCAATTGTTCAATATTGGCTTCTTGCTCTTCTAGAGTATTTTGTGCATCTAAACTATTAGGCTTGATTGCAGCTTCATTTTCAATTTGCTCTTGAGGCAATTTTTCAATATTGTTTTCTTCTAAAACAATATCTTGTTTAGCAGTATCTTCTTCAATAGACTCAGAGTCATATGTAGCTTCATAGGTATCAAAATCATTTTGATCTTCGGCTTCATATGCCACAACTTCTTGTTCAGGCTTAACTTCTAAGTTATCTTCTTCCAATATTAAATCTTGAGTACTTGAATCTAGACTAGTTTCTTGTTCAATAATACTTTCAACTGAATTTGTGGTTATATTATTGCTTGCTTGTTCTAGCTCAGCTTCTGGATTTAATTTATAAGTTGCTGTAGCTAATTGTTCAGGCTTAACATTTAGGCCTAAAACATCTTCATTGTCTTCAAGGTCATCTTGTTCAATCTTGTTGATTGCATAAGTATTAGTCTTATTGGCCACCGAAGTTTTTTCAAAGCTATTAATTTCTTTAGCATTAAATCATTTTGCAACATTATTTTGTTCATAAATTCATGAAATTGGATTGATAACAGTAACGTCATATTTCTTAGATTTTAAGAATTTGATTGCATCATATAACTTAACGTATTTTTCGATCGAATTTGAGTAATTAAATGTATCAAAACAAATACATTTGAATGGTATTTTGTTATATGTAACTACAATGTCAATATCAAGTGAACCTACTGTGTAGTCTTTAAAGATTTCAAATCTTGGATTATTAGCAATTGTTTGGGCAATTTTATCAAATACTATATCTTTGAATCATTGATCTTTATTAAAGGTATTTGATATAGCATCATGTTTTGACTCAAATGAATTTTTAAGCATCTTTAAACGTTGTTCAGGACTACGTTCAAGGAATTCTAGTCATTTTTTAAAGATGCGCATATCGTCACTCATTTCATATTGAGAAACAATATCACTTGATTTAATTGTTTTAATCACAATCATTTTATCTTTAGCACGTGAAATAGCAACATTAAGTGCATTTTTACCACCAGGTCTACATACATAAGTTGAATTTAACTTAGTATTTTTATCATAAGCTACAGTGGCTACAACTAAATCAGCTTCATCTCCTTGAATATTTTCAATATTTCTTATAAGTAAGCGTTTAGCTGCAATTGCATCTTCTAATTCACGGTGTTGTTTATAAATTTCATTAGTTAAGTATTCACTTTGTTTAGCGTTAAAGGCTAGCAAAATAATCTTATTGTATTTGTCAAGGTTTTCTTTAACCTTTTGGATAGCTAAATGAGCTTCTAGTATATTACGGTTATTATCTCATTCTCCATTAACTTCATATACTTCGATTGGATCATTATTTCAAACACTAGCTGCATCGAGAACATCAAGTTTTCCTTCATAGAAATTACGAGATGAAAACGTCATTAAGGCAGCATGATTTGATCTATAGTTCTTATTTAGCATAATTGAATGCACACCTAAAGATAAGGCATAATCAAGTACAGATTCAACTTGACCAAAGATTGAATCGTCAGTATAACGGATTCCAAATCAGTTACTTGGTTTCATTTGTTCAGTATCACCAGCTAAGATATTTACTTTTGCTAAATATAAAATTGGTAAAGCGTTTTCAATAAAGATTTGGCTTGATTCATCTAAGATAGCATAGTCAAATTCTTCTTTACCTCAACCAGATAAGTCTGTATTTGGTGTAGCAATAATAATTGGATAAATTAATTTAATCATTTCTGAGTATTTTTTAACAAATCTATATGGTTCCAAATTATTGATCCGTACAGATTGAGCAAATTCACGGTATAAACGTTTTTGGTCTTCATTAAAATGATTAATTCGATTAAAGATTTTTTCAGTAATAATTTGTTTTAGGGCTTCTTCATTTGAAATTAAAGGTTTATGTGCGATGTCAGCATTTAGCTTAATTAATTCATTTAGTCGTCTAAATGGAGAATATTCTGAATCAATATTATTAAATCCAATACTAATAATAAAGTTCATTAGATCAGCTCATGAACCATCAAAATTAGGCATGCGACTATCAATTTCATTTCCAATGCGTTTTAATTCGTAATATTTCTTCACAAATGGGAAGAAAGTTAAACGCGAAATCTTAAGTAATTCTTTAGCAGTTTGACAATGTGTTGGGTTTTTAGGATATTTGATATCTCTTGGTAAAGATAAGATAAATTCCATATCTTTATTAAAGTCAAAATTATCTTTATGCTCTGCAATGTAGTAGTAAGCTTTTAGCACATTTTGTGCTAAAGCATCATTAAGATATTCAGAAGCTTGTGAAATAAACTCAAGTTCACGTTTTGTGATAGTACCAATTGATTCAATCTTACGTGAATCATTAAAGTTTTCTAGCATATCAAGGTAGTCTTTAATTGGTTTGTAGAATGCTTTACGATTTAGATCTTTGCTATTTAGAATAAAAAGACAGAATGGAGCCAGTGAATTCATTCTATTTTTAATAACATCAAGTGCAGCTTTCTTTTGACTAGCTACAATAGCTGTTTTTCCATAGAATAAAATGTTAGCAAGTAAGTTAACAATTGTTTGAGATTTACCTGTTCCAGGTGGACCTCAAATTACAGTGTTTTGATTTAGAGCTGAAACAATAGCTTTATCTTGTGATAAGTTTGATTCAGTAATTCTAAGTAATGTTAAGTTAGGATTAAAAATTAATTTATTAATTACTTCTTTATAAACATTCTTATTGAATTCAACTTTAATAATGTCATCCATTTCATTATTAATGATGATATCTTTCATCCGATTACGTGAATATCCACCTCAAGGTTTATAAATACCTAATACAGCCCCTGGATAAAATCTCATGTTTTCATTATTTATATCTTCATAAGTAAATTTTTCAAAAGGTGCTGCAATATTTTCAGGTAATTTGTATAAGCCATCTCAATCTGCACGTAATTTTTGAATTAATGAAGAAATCTTGTAGTTTTTAAAGTCTGTATCAATTGTTAAGTTAAATTCGTTATTGTTTAAGAAAAATAATAATTTTTCATTAACTTTGATATCACCATCACTTTTAATAATAGGCTTTCCATTTTTAAAGATAATATTAGCTTCTTTTAAAAATAGTGGGGCATAAATTACCCGATCATCTTTTTTGAGAGATAAAAATAAGAAACCAATGTGTAATGGTCAAATATTAGTTTCATCTAAGATATTAGTTGCTTTATCATTTAAAATTTTTCATTTTAAAATGGATTTTTGGACTCTAAGTTCTAATTGGTTTAAAATCTTTTCTTTGTTATGTTCATAATTTTCATAAATGTTTTCTGAATTAAACTTAATATTAAGACGTTCAAAATCAGCACTATGTGCTTCCATGTATTGCACTAAGTTTTCTGAATTTGAAAGATTCATAATTCGCTTAATGTGTTCAACAATACTATCATCAAGTGCTGATACTTCAAAAGTTTCATTATCAAAAATTGTGGCAATGTTATTATCACCTACAAGTTGATATAAGTCCATGTAATCTTTATCATTGATTCTGGTAAAAATTGATGGATCACTTTGTGTAATATCAAGTAAATTGTCAAGTACGATTTTATATTTTAATTGTTCTTGCATGTTTCCTCCTTACTTAATTAATTTTCTTAGTTCGTTATAAACAACTGTTGTATATTCACCTAAAACTAAAGACACTCCGTTGCTACGAGCAACAATCCCACTAATTCCTTTCAATTTATTTAATTCTTGTAATTTGACTAGTTTAATATCTTTAACTGAAATATTAATTCGATTGAGTCTAGTTTGCACTTCTTGAATATTATCGTTTCCAAGTAGAGCTAAAAACTCGTTGAGTTTAAAAGGCAACTTATCATTTTGATAAATTGTGTTCTTTTCTTTTTTGGTTTGTTTGTTTCATTTTATTCAAATTAGACCAAATGTAATGATTGTTAAAAATACTATTAAAAATTTATCCTTTTTCATATGCATTTATTATATTATTTATTTATAAATTAATTTATAAATAAATGCATTTTTTAGCCTTAAAGATAAATATTTTGGCTTTTATAATTAAGAAGTAAAATATCAATTATTAAAGTAGGTAGACATGAATAATGATAAATATAAAGATATAATAATTTGCTCAACTGATACAGTTTGTGGTATTGGTGGCCCTGTTAATGAACAAACCCTAGACTTACTTTATGAACTTAAACATAGACCTAAAAGTAAGAAAATTATGATTTTAGTTGGCTCACTACAACAAGCTCAAGCCTTTCCGCAATGAAACCAACAAGCAACAGAACTAGCTCAAGAAAAATGGCCTGGTGGTGTTAGTATTGTAGTTAATGATCAAGGCTTTAGAATGCCCAATTGCCCTTTATTGCAAGCATATTTACTTGCCAATGGGCCAATTTATATGAGTAGTGCCAACATTTCAGGGCAAGCTGTTTTAACCTTGCATGAAGTTGCAAACGTCTTTCCCCAGGTTACAAATATTTATGATTTTTGCACTCCCAATGGTAAGCCTAGTGATATCTATAATTTAGATACTGGAGAAGTAATTATTCGTACTAAGTAGCAAGCTAAAGCTACTTTTTTTAACAAAAAATCCCTTTCGGGATTAATTATTATTAATAGGTTCTGCCTTAAGTAAAATACCTTTGTTAACAAATGGTTTAGGGTCTGAACCAAAAATATTGTTAGCTAAATCAGGATAATCAATAAATGGATTTCTAACTTCTTGGAATGCAGCTGTTTCATTATTTCTTAAAACATCTCAAGGTCCAACTTGATCATTTTTATTTCATTCTAGATAAGTAGCTAAGTAATGTTCTTTAATATAAGGGAATGTTCTAGTAAAGATTGATGCAGACATGTTATTTAAGCTTTTATCATTATATGTAGCTGTAAAGTATAAGTAAGCTCTAGCTACATCTCCCTTAAATTCATCTAATGGTTCCATTGCATCTAGTCCAAGATTATTTCTTCCCATTTTGCTTCCTTGTTTAAAGGTTACTTTAGGTGATGTAACATAGTCATGAGCAAAGTTACTTCTAACACCATTTACCTTTATATCTGTAGGGAAGATATGGTTGGCATCACTAACCATTGGGCTAGCTTTTCCAAATCATGATTGTGGAATCATGTGTTCACGGTTCATTCCTGAGCCTTCGCCTCGTCCACCACCTCCGCTGTAGTTAGCGTATGTATATGGATCTTTACCAGATGGATTTTCTGAATATACATCTAACATAGTGTTGTCATTTTCATAAAATAGGTCTCTAAAGGCTTTTGATCTATTATAAAAGCCTGGTAAAGAGCCATAACCATGGATTCCTTTTAAGTGTGACTTTTGAATTCTTAATAATTCATCAATTAGATCTTTTCCTTTTTTACCATTAGCACTGGCGTAATAGTCATTATTAGCATCATAAACATAGTTATAGCCATTTGCTGCCACATTTATTGGAGTTACATTATTGTCGTTTTCTCCAGGGCGAATATCTGAATCACTAGTTGGTGTACCATTATTATCGCTATTAGTGTTTTCAGTTTCATTTGTAATCTTAACTGTTGAAGTATAAGCTTTATTTGTATATTTAAATGTTCCATCAGTTTGTTTTAATGCTAATTTATATTTAATTAGTAGCAATCCACTTGTTTCATCATAAACAAAGTTTAAATTTCCATTTGGTAGATCTCTATTTTTATAGGTAAATGTAGTTTTGCTTGCATTAACAGGTTGCACAGTGCTTGCGCTATATTCTGGTTTAAATTGTAAAAAGCTAGTACCATTCTTTTTGTTTGTGGTAATTTCTCTAGACTTGTGATCAAATTGCACATAATTGTCACTATTTTTAATGTGGTTTAATACTGCTGCTTTATCAAAATTGGGCATTAATTGGAATAAAGAATTTCCATCTACTAAATTAGCAGCTACCAATTCTGGATCTTGAGTTTTAGTTTCAGGCTTATTTCCTTCTTTATCTTTGCTATCAACTGGTTTTTTACCTTCATCAGATGGTTTACTTTGATCAGGCTTCTTGCTTCCATCATTTAAATTTGTACCTGGAGTTTTATCTGTCACATCCTTAGAAGGCTTATCTTGACTTTTGTCATTCTTATCTACACCCGCTGTATTAGCATCATCTTTATCGTTAGTTTTTTTATCATTACATTGAGCAGCAACTAATGGAGTTGCAATTAAACTAGCTCCCGCTAATGTTAATAATAATGTTTTGAATTTATTCATTTTTTCTCCTTCATTTAGTCAACCTAAACATTTAATATTAACACCTTATTTTAGGAGGACAAGCATTTGGCCCAATATGTGGAAATTTTCCACATTTTGTGGAATATAATGCTCATTTCCACAAAAGTAGATAAAAAAATCAAGCCCATAATGAGCTTGAAATGCTTGCTAAGCAGCTGGTTGTGCTTCTGGTTGAGGAGCTGTTTCTTTAGCAGCAAAACTTACTGTAATTTCTTTAGGTTCTGAAATTACATATTTTTGGTGAGTGTTTTTATCTGATGATTTAATTACATAAGCAACTCTATAGGCAAATGTAATTGTCTTTTTAGCCTTATCAACAGCTTTAAGTGCAAATCTAGAGCTTGGATTTACATTATATTTTCCTCTTTTATTGTTTTTTCCAAATAAGACATCATCTGCTTGACATAATTGGAATGAGTCCTTATCTTCAAAAATAGGTTCTGATAAATTATAGTAAGGATTTTCGACATCTTTTTCATCTCTCTTGCTATTTAATACAGAATCCTTGAAGTAGTAGTTAATATATTTTGGATTAGAGTTGAAATAGTAATTAATATCTTCGACATTTGCTACTGGTGTAATATGAACTTCTTTAGCATTTACTTTAGCTAATTCTTCAGCTGTTGTTGGTCTAAAGCCAGTTAATTCTAAAGCTTTTGTTACAGTTTGACTTTTATCTGCTTTATCTGTTGCTTCAACATTAAAAGTAACTTTTCCATTTGCATCATCAATTGCAAAATCTTTAACTTTAACATCATATTTAGCTGTATCCATTCCAGTAACACCAACTTTTCCATATATTAATGAATAAGCTGAGGCATTTAAGTAAGCTCTGTATTCAGCATTATTTAAATACTTATTGTCGATATTTAAAGCTAATTTTTTAGCTGCTTCTGCAATTGCAGAAGTTTTTGTTTCACCTGCGCTGCTTCCGCCTTCTTGAGTTCCGGGTGTTGTTTTTCCACCTTCTTGTGTGACAGGTGTTGCAGTGGTTCCTCCAGCATTGTTGCCAGCTGGTTTTTTATCTTCATTTTCATGTTTACATGCTACAGTTGCAGCAACTGGAAGTAAAGTTATTGTAGTTCCTGCCATTGCAAGGAATATAGTTTTTAATTTATTCATATGTTTCTCCTAAAATTCTAATTCTAATTTTATTCTATTACTATTTTTAGGTATTGTTCAAAAATGGCATCAAATAGAAATAATTTCCACATTTTGTTCCACATTTGTAATAAAACTGCACCATTATAGTGCAGCTAAAATTAGTTTAATTTATAAGTTACATTGTGATTGTTGCTAAAGTATGTCAAGTCTTCATCTGCTCCAAAAGCAAGCTTATATTTTAGTGTTAATGATTTGTTAGATTCATCATATTGATAGTCTATCTTTTGATTTGGATCATTATTTTCTAAAGCTGGCTTTTCTTGATTTACAAGATAAAATTCATTATTAATTAAGTCTTCATTAGCATTTAAAATTGCTACTTCCTTGCCTTGAATTAAGGCACAAATAGTAAGATCTTGTAATTCATTTCCCTTAACATTGCGGACTACTTTTAATTCTTTTCCTGCTTTTAAATAATCATGTATTGCATCTTTATTTTCATTATATTGCTCACTTATAGTAAATAAGTTTTCTGTAATTTCATTATCAAAACCTTTTTCAGTTTCAGATACCAACTCAAGATTACTTCCAATATAAGGTTCTTCTTTTGCTGCTTGATTAAAATGAATATGTTGAGTTTTTACTTTAGTTAATAGCTCAATTACATTTTCTTTTTTACATACTCGATAGGAAATATCTAAACAATGAGTGTTTGGATATACTTTAATTAGTAATTTTTCAGGATTTATAATGCTTTCATTATTAATATTTAGATCTATACCAACAAGATTTTCGTCTTTAGCTAGATTTATTTCATTTAATAAAGCAAGTTTTTTGCCTTTATATGTTGCATATAACATTTTACTTTTAGCATCATAACTAATATCATCACTAATGTGATAGTTTTTATCTTGATATTCTTTTTCAGTTGCATACTCTCAGAATTCATCAATTTCTTCACTAACAATTGGTGTTAAGTCTTCGATCCGATTATTGGCAGCTTGTTCTCATTTTGATAATTTTCTAAATCCATCTATTTGATATTTAACAATCGCATAATCACCTTGATATTGTTCTCTATAATGCACTGTGACAATAATTTTTCCATTTACATCATCATAACTAATATCTCGGATATCATAGCTACTATAAAGATGAGTATCGAAATTTTCTATTCTAATATTATCTTTAAGTAAATCTTTTGAAATTAAAGATGGATAATGCTTTGCAATTCTTGCATTAAACTGGGGAGAAAACACTAATTTAGTTTCCTCTTTTGCTGGGTTTTTATCGGTTTTAGTTCCATTATAACAAGCAACTGTTGTAAAAGATAATGCACTAACTAGGGGTAGTGTGCAAAATAATAATTTAGTTTTTAGTTTCATTTAGCCTCTTTCATCTTTATTATAAAATTCTTGCTAAAAAAGAGTGTAATTTAGCTATTATTTGTGGAAATAGTTCATTATTTCCACATTTTTATACTATTTACCTCATTTATAAGCCTTTTAGATATTATTTTCAAATTTTCAAGCTTGCTAAAATAAAATAATTCAGCTTAAAAATGAGTGTGTTTTTTGTTATTTTAATAATGACATAAATTGAAATGATTTGCCTAGATAATCGATTTGAAATTCAATAATAAAAATAAAGTTATTTATTTACGTTTGCGGTTGAAGTGTTAAAATTATATTGACTATTTAAAAGTCCAAATGTCATAAGCATTTTAATTTAATTAAATAGGAGGTTATTAATTATGACACCACACATTAATGCAAAAAAAGAAGATATTGCTAAAACAGTTATTATGCCAGGAGACCCATTAAGAGCAAAATTTATTGCCGAAACTTACTTAGACCCTGGATACAGACTAGTTAACACAGTTAGAAACATGTTTATGTTCACAGGTACATACAAAGGAAAACCAATCACAGTTGCTGCTAGTGGTATGGGATGTCCTTCAATCGGTATTTACTCATACGAACTATTCAAATTCTACGATGTTGATAGAATTATCAGAATCGGATCAGCTGGATCATACAAAGCTGATTTAGGATTATACGAAGTTGTTCTTGCTTCAGAAGCTTTCGCTGACGCTGATGCATTCAGAAGAATTGCTTTAGGTAAAGAAGGAAACGTAGCTTTACCATCTGCAAAATTAAACAAAGAAATCGAAGCTATTGCTAAAGAAAATGGAACACCACTTACAGTTGGTAGAGTTCACTCTTCTGACGTATTCTACTCAGTTGTACCAGTAGAAAAAAGAATTGAAGACACACAATCATTATGTGTTGAAATGGAATCATTCGCTTTATTTACAAACGCTGAAGCAACAGGTAAAGAAGCTGCTTGTTTATTAACAATCAGTGACAACATTATTACACACGAAGAAACATCTGCTGAAGAACGTCAATTCGCATTCACAAAAATGATGGAGATTGCTCTTAAATTAGCAAGATAATTATGCGTGTAGTAGATATAATCGAAAAAAAACGTTTAAATAAAGAATTAACAAACGAAGAAATTAAATTCTTAATTACTTCATACGTTAAAAATGAAACACCAGATTACCAAATGAGTGCTTTCCTAATGGCAGTTATGTTTAATGGAATGACATCAAGAGAAATTGCCACAATGACAAAATACATGATGCACTCAGGTGATGTTATTGACTTATCAGCTATCCCAGGTATTAAAGTTGACAAACACTCAACAGGTGGAATTGGAGATAAAACTACATTAGCTGTAGCACCTATTGTTGCAGCATGTGGAGCACCAGTTGCTAAAATGAGTGGACGTGGATTAGGACACACAGGTGGAACTATTGACAAACTTGAATCAATCCCTGGATTTACAGTTGAAGTTAGTGAAAAAGACTTCATTGAACAAGTTAAAACACATGGTATTGCAGTTATTGGACAAAGTGCACAACTTGTTCCAGCTGACAAAAAACTATATGCTTTAAGAGATGTTACATCAACAGTTGAATCTATTCCTCTTATTGCATCTTCTATCATGTCTAAAAAACTTGCTACTGGATCAAATGCCATTTTACTAGACGTAAAATGTGGTAATGGTGCATTCATGAAAAATCTTGAATCTGCTCGTGAATTAGCTCGTACAATGATTAACATTGGAAAAGAATTAAATGTTGACGTTAGAGCTGAAATCACAAACATGTCTAGACCAATAGGTAGAGAAATCGGAAATAAAAACGAAGTACTAGAAGCTATGTGAACTTTACAAGGTAAAGGACCACAAGACTTTAATGAATTAGTTTACTCTTCATGTGCAACAATATTAGAACAAGCTAAAATCGCTTCAAACCACGAAGAAGCCCTTGCAATGGTTAAAGATGCTATTGAATCAGGTAGAGCTTTAGACAAATTCTATGAATTTGTTACAGTTCAACATGGTGATGTAGAAGCTTTAAAATCTCCAACATTCTGAAACCCTAAATATAAATTAGAAGTTATTGCTGACCAAGAAGGTTACTTAGAAATCTTTGACGCATTAACATTCGGAATTGTTTCAATGAAACTTGGAGCAGGTAGAAAAACTAAAGAAGATTCAATTGACTTCGAAGCTGGAATTACTCTTAACAAAAAAACCAATGAAGAAGTTAAAAAAGGTGATGTATTATTCACACTTTACTCATCAAACCCAATTGATCTTGAATTAGTTGAAGAGCTTAAGAATGGATACAAATTCAATCAAGCTAAAGTGGAAAACAAAATTATTTTAGATAAATTAAAATAAGAGAAAGAAAAAGGATAAAGATTATGAATTACAATAAAATGATCGACCACACATATTTAAAACCAGAAGCTACTAAAAAAGATATTGATAAATTAGTAGACGAAGCTGTTAAATATGACTTCAAAACAGTTTGTGTAAACTCATCATGAGTTAAATATGTTGCTGAAAAATTACAAGGAACAGGTGTAGGAATTACATCAGTTGTTGGTTTCCCTCTAGGTGCAATGATTACTCAAGCTAAAGCTCAAGAAGCTAAATTAGCTATCGAACACGGTGCAGATGAAATCGATATGGTAATTAACATCGGTAGATTTAAACAAGGTGATTACGAATACGTATTAAACGACATTAAAAAAGTTAAAGAAGCATGTGGATCACATGTATTAAAAGTTATTATCGAAACAGCTTTATTAACTGAAGATGAAATTAGAAAAGCTACAGAAATCGTTATGAAATCAGGAGCTGAATTCATCAAAACATCTACAGGATTTAGCTTTAGAGGTGCTAACTTAAACGATATTAAAATCATGAAAAGCGTATGTGGAGACACATTATTAATTAAAGCTGCAGGTGGAATTTCAAACATGGACGATTTAATCGCTATGTATGAAGCTGGAGCTACAAGATTCGGAACAAGTCGTTCAGTAGCAATTATTGAAGGAAAAGAATCTAAAGGTGGATATTAATAACCTTTCAAATGCCTAGTAATAGGCATTTTTTCTTTACTAAAAAAGGCAAAAGCGCTTAAAAAAATAGCATTTTTGCCTTTTTTACTATTTTTGTTTGTATTATAATTTATAAATAAATTAAATAAATATGTCTAATATAGGAGCACAATATGAAAAAACGCAAAGCACTTCTTTTAGCTAGTTGTCTAGCTTTTCCCCTTAGTACCCTGACAGTCTTAGGGGCAAGTAGCAATACAACTACTAGCCCAGTATCTGTATCAAATACCGACGTATGAAAAAATAATGACTTATCATACGTTTATTTTGGTACGCAATGAGCAAGTACTGAGTATCCAAAATATTATGGACAATATCAAGCTAACCAATGAATGAAAGATGTTAATGGAATGAAAACCATTTTCCAAATGTCACTACCTGGAACACATGATTCTGGAGCTTGAGAAGGGGTAGGGCCAGCTTGAGGAGTTGGATGAAGATGAGCTCGTACTCAATCAATGAATTACATGCAACAAATGTATGCTGGAATTCGTGCTTTTGATGTTAGATGTGATGCTTATTTAAATGTGCGTCATGGTGTTACTTATTTAACAACAACATTTGCTGATGTATTAAATAATATTGTTACCTTCCTGGATAAAAACCCAAGTGAATTTGTCTTCCTAAGAGTTAAAGATGAGCCAGATGCAATTAATGTTGACAATGCTTGAAATCAAGATAATGTTGCAAAGGAATACTTAAAATTACTTAGTGAACCAAGAATCTATAATAAACTATTTAACCCTACAGGTAAGGAATATGATCAACTAACAATGGATGATTTTAGACTTAAAAACTTGAGAGGAAAGATTGTTATAGCTAACTTTTGACACCACAAAGTGCTTGGTAAAATGATTGATATTCAAAAAGATTACAAAGCTAAAGTTTGATCAGGAGGATTTAACTACTGAGAAGCTATCCAAAGAAATACTATGCAAGATAACTTCAATGATTCTGTTGAACAAAAGTACACTGATGGAATTAACTTTATGCCTGTAGCTAATGCTAATAGTTATGATTCTAGAATGTTATATTTAAACTTCTTTTCAGTTGCTGGTGGATATCCATACAATTCATCTCAAACTCTAGATCCAAAATTTAATAAATACCTTAGTGAGAATGAACAATTTACTAAGCTTGGAATAGTTTATATGGACTATCCAGGGCCTGCTATTATTCAAAATGTTTATAAACGTAATTATTATTTAACTGATATGCAGTTACAAAATAATTACATTAATACCTGAAACTCAGCCCTCACTGCCTCAAATCCTTTAGTAAATGACAATCATATTACCATTCAAGGGCAAAATCTAGCTGGATATCATGTTGACATTAAACAAGGCAATAATGTAGTTGCTAGCTTTGAAGTCCCTGAAGGAACTAGTGACCAATATACAGCTACATTAAGTGAAGACTTATATTTCCCATTAGATGCAAGCTATACAGTAAATGCTTACAAACTTACTCCAGCTAATGCCTTTTATCAAGCTAGAGCTTATAACCAATTTAGCTACAATGTAACTGTAATTAACACTCCACATAATCAAAATATTGAAGCTTTTAAAGCCCAAATTAGCCAGTGAAAAGATAAAATTTTACAAGAGTACAACCCAAGTAATCTAGATGCTTACTTAAAGGCAACTTATTTAGATGTTATTGACACCATTTTAAGACCAACAGCTGAAAATGAAGTTAAACTAAACCAACTAAAAAATAAATTTGAGCAAGATGTCTTAAACATGGATAATTTAAGCAAACTATTACAAAGCACTATTAATTCAAATAATGCTTTATTAGAAAAAAATAATGCTAATCTAGCATCTCTTTTACAAGCTAATACCATCCAAGCCTTAAAGCAAGATTTAAAAGGTAACTTTAATGATCAGCTTAATAATAATATTTCTAATAGTGAGATTAATTTTGCTAATGTAAAAGACTACATTAACAATTATCTTAATATGAATGTCTACTTATGTTTAGATGCTGACATCTTTTCAAGAGTAACTAAATTAATGAGCAAAATTAAATCAAGTTTTACATATAAAAATTTAGGGCTAGAAGTTTGAGAAAAGAAACTAGATTCATACAAAGAAAGCTTTAGCACACTAGATAGTGCATTTAATCAAAGCTATGATATTAAAAATGGCCTTAGCACCTATTTAGCTTTAAAAGTAAAATTATCAGAACTTTCAACTGAATTGCTTAAGGTATCTAATTTTATATCTCAATTAAATGATCTAATTACTAAATATCAACTTACAAGCCCAGAAGTTTTACTGTTTGCAGCTGAAATTAAGCCTGCAATTAAATCTCTTTCAAATCTAGAACAAGTAGAAGAAGCTTTTAAGGATTATGGTAACACTTTAGCTCAAGCACATAGCTTAATTGAGCAAAACGATGCCTTTCAAACTGCTTACCAATTTAATGCCTTTATGACTGAAGCTAGACAAGCTTATTTAGATCAAATTAATAAACTTATTTTTCAAATGCAAACTCAAAAGCAAAATCCTATTGCACCTGCAGAGCTAAAGAGTCAAATAAAACAAATTGAAGAGCTAAAATCAAAAATAATTAAGCTATATCCTAATGAAAAAACTATTTATGAATCAAAAAACTTATTTGACTGACAAAAAACTGGTTATATAAAAATGCTTTCTAGTCTTAGTCAAGACAATAAGCAAGCTCAAGTAACTCAATTAATGAAACAAATTAAGCAAATTAATGATCTAAATCCATTGCAAGTTACTCAAGAAGACTTTTTGGCCCCACTAAATAGCAATGAACGCAAATTACTTGATTTTGACCAGAACACTGATTTAGATCCAGAAACATTTATCACTAAGTTCAATAACATTCTAGAACTAAGAAATAAAACTATAGCTTTATCACAAGCTAGTCAAACACTAGATAACATCTCTTTAGCTCTTGCTAATACTGATATCTTATCAACCGAGCAACAAGATGAATTAACTAAGATACTAAGTCAAAGTAAAGAAACACTGGCTAATTCTTCAGAATTATGAGCTTATACTTCTGCATTAGAAAGCATTACTAAAATGCAAGATTCACTTGCAAATGCCTATAAGCAAGCTGTTGATAAATTAATTAATCAAATTGATACTTCAAACAAATTATTTACATACCAAAAAAACATTATAAAAGGCCAAATTACTAGTCAAGACCTAACTGTTAATAACGTAAAAGCCTATATCCAAGCCAAAAAAGATTTCACTCAAGCGCAAAGTCAAAACTTGCCACAAGCAAAAGAAACTTTATTAGATGCCTTATCACAAGAACAAAAGCAAGCTGAAATTGCAATCTTAAATGCAGCACAAGATCAAGAAAGTTTTAATAGCAAGTTATCTCAAGCACTTGATTTCAATGGCTTTATTAAGACTATTAATTCAACCTTTAATGCATTAAACTATAGTAAAGAAGTCTACTATATTAATGCTTCTAGTCAAGACCAAGAAAATATCAATTCTCTTGCTAGTGACTTTAGTTCAAAAGTAACAACTAGTTTAGATAAAAAGCAAATTCAAGATAGTTATGATGCATTATTAAAAGCTCTAGACCAATTAAAAGAAAAATATTTAGAATCTCTATCAAATAAAGAAGAACTAATTAAGCAATTAAATAACTTAATTAAACAATTGCAAGAATTCTCTATTTCGCAACTTGAAACCTATAAAACAGACTATTTAAACTTAGCAAATCAATACTTAGCTTTATTAAATGATGATACTAAGCCATTTAGCAAAAAAGCAGAAGTACTTGATTTAGTTAAAAATGTTTCTCATTTATTACAAGTGGCTCCTAATTGAAAACGTGACTATGACAAAATCAATGATTTAATTACCCAAGGTAAAAATGCATTTGCTAAGCCTGCATATCAAAGTGTATTAGATCAATTTAATAAGGTTGTTTCTCAAATTACTACTTCAAATCAATATCAAGCTAAAGATTTTGCTTCTATTGATTCAAATGCATTACAACCATTGGTTGAAAAACTAACTCAAGCCTACCAAGATGGTGTAAAAGAATGCAATCAAATTGACCTAGGTCTCAAAAAACAAGAGCTTAATAATCAATTACAAGAAGTTATAAAAAATATTCTTCCTGAAGCTAAAGAAAAAGTTTTAGCCCACTTAGCAAGCTTAATAAATCAAATCAAAGATAAGATTAATCAACTAAGCCAAGTTCAAGGTGCAGCAATAATAAAACAAGAAATTGATACTTTAGCAAACTCAATTGCTAGTGATAATAACTACATTCAAATTTATAAAGAGTTGCAAAACCAAATACAAGAAGCTAAAAACCAAGCTTCAAGTCTTTATAACTTACCAGCTTATGATAATATGCTTCAGCCTTATGTTGCAGGTCTAGACAACTTGCAAAATGAACTAAACTTCAACTTCAATGCCCAAGAACTAGCTAAAATACAACAAGACTTTAATAAATATATAGACAATGCTGCTCAAGCTAGAACAATAGCTTTAAGTCAATATAATTCAGCTAAAGAAGCCTATAATATAGCTCTAAAACAATTGTCAAACTATACAAGTAAACTTACAAATCCTTTATTTAAGGATCTTAAAGCTTCATTAGAAAACTTTATTACTCAACACCAATTAAGTCCAGAATTAAGCACACAGCAAATTAAAACTTTAACTAGACAAATTCAAGATCAATTAGTTAATGGACAAGGTCAAGAAAAAGAACTAATTAATCAAGTTATAAATAACTTAAAAGTATCACTAGCTAAAGCTACCGATAAACTTTCAAGCCTAGAAATCTCAAACTTTAAATTGATCAAAGAACAATTACTTGAACAAGGCCAAAAAATTAGTGCTAATATTAGTCCGCTAAGCTTTAATTTAGATAATCTTGCTCAATATCAAGCAGAAATTCAAACATTAGATAGCACTATTCAATCTACTATTGAACTGCAACCTCAATATAAGCAATTGCTTAATACTCTGCAAGAATATCAAACTAAAGCAAGCGAATTCCAACAACCTGCTAATTTAAAACTTATTTATAATGCTTATTTAAATGATTTAAAAGCTATTGCAACACATTCTATTTTTGCTCCTAACGAATTAGGACAAGTTTCAGATTCATTAATTCAAGCTACAAGTGAGGAAATTGTACAAGCCTACAATAAAGCCCTACAAGCTAAAAATGAATTGGAAATGAAGCAAAATGACTTAAAACTTGAATTAAGTGCAATAGCAAAAATGCAAAATAACATTCCAGCTATCATTCAAGCTAATGAAGCTATATTTAAAAACTTACTAAATCAAATTGACTCGCTAGATAAAATTTCTGATGCTATTAATATTCAAAATCAAATGAAAGCATTAAAATCAAATCTAACAAATGAATTAGCTTACAATAATGCCTATGAAACAGCTGTAAAAGAATTACAAGGATTACTTGCACAAGCTCAAGATTTCTCTTTACCAATTGAAAAAGATATCCAAGCTAACTATCAAACTCAAATTGAAGCTATTACTAAAGAATTACAATATAACTTCAACACAAATCAATTGCTTATCCTTGAGCAAAAAGCTCATCAAGCATATAATTCTACTAAAGAGCAATCAAATATGCTGATTCAAAAGTATCAAGCTATCCAAGAAGAAATTAATCAATTAGCTAACACCTTTAAACAATTCTTAGTAGATAATCAAACTGAACTAAGCTTGCAAAAGGAAACAATAACTAAATTTATTAGTGATGAAACTCAAAAAGCTAGTTTGGATAACTTAACATTCACTCAGCTAAATGATATTTATACAAAAATTCAAAATTTCTTCTCTGAAGTTAAAAAATCAATTCACATTCCAGAACCATTACCAAATCCTAAACCTGATCCAGTAATTCCAAGTCCTAACCCAAAACCAAATAATCCGGATTCTAAGCCAACACCAGAGGAACAAAAACCTGCTCAAGGTTCAAGCTCTCATGCTGCTTATGCATGATTTAGCTTACTTTTAATTCCGGTTATAGGTCTACTAATTTATCTTCCACTTAAACTTAAAAAACGTAAAAAATAGCATGAAAAAAGTCCGTTAACAACGGGCTTTTTTGCATTCTTTATTTCTTATAAATGATTCTTTAAAACCTTTAGAGCTTGGTGCTAGGGAAATAAATTTCTTTCCTTTGCTAAATGAAAATACAACTTTATCTTGAATTTCAAATAAATAAGCACTTGCAAAGAAGTAAAAGGCTCCAAAAACAGATAATGTAACTAGACTTGTTGGTCAGTGAAGTAATGGGCCTATTAAGTTAGCAAAACCATTATATTGATTCATTCCGGTGTAGAAATAGTTGCTCTTTCATTCAATTGGTGCTAGCGCATCAGTGAAAGCATTAATAGTAAAGACAGTTAATAGGAATGAAAGAAAAATCTTACATTGAGTAGCAACATCTTTTTTAGTCATCTTATAAGGGTAAAGTACAGCACAAACTGACACAGAGACAATCATAAAGATATGTAATCCCATTAGATCATAGAAATAAACATTATTTCAAGCTACATAATATGTGGTATTTACTCCAGCTTGGAAACTTTGACCAAAGACAGTAAAAGTTTCGCTTGGAGTAAATACGATTTTAACATCAGGAATCGCTAATGCAATAAAGGCTCCTAAATATGCAGGTGAAGCAAAATAACGTAAGGCTTTAGGTTTGTTAAGCGCTAAAGTAAATCCAATACATAAGCCAACTAAACGACAAAAGTGCAAGGGAATTGATTCTCAAATTCTTGGATAATGACTTAGCCCCATATTTAATGAACGTAAAAACATTCCAAGTAGCAATAAAATTCCAGTGGCTCTAATTAAGATCTCTTGCATTTTTTCAGATGGTTTATTCTTTTGCCATGAAGCTGCAATTTGACGTTTAAATATTCATCATAGCACTACAAAAATAACAGTAGCAATTAGTCCAAGTTTCATTAATAATAAAGTAATCGATAAGTTGCTAGCAAAGTTATTATCTGTCCCGGTTCATGATAAAAAAGAATGTTTAAGGTATCAATACTTTTGTTCTAAATTCATTACTTCCTTTCAATAAGTAATATTATAAAGTAAAAATGCTAATTTACAAATTGCATTATGATGGCTAAAAGTTAATTTTTTAGCCCTTTATAACTTCCTCCCACTATTTACCCAAAAGCATAAATGTGGAACAAACAGCATAATTTCCACATTTATGCTTTTTGTGTAATATATACTCATAATACTAAAAAAAGTTAAAAATATCAATAAAATAAGCTATTTTTTAGCTTTTTAGCTAACTTAACAGTTTCAAAATGGCTTTATATAGTTTTTTCTACTACAAAAGTGTCAAAATTCCAAGAAAATTTTTAACTTTTTTTGTTTTGTGTTATTAATAAATGGTAGAATTATGGTGGATAGTGGGAGGAAGTGGTAAATATGTACGGATCACAAACACGAAATATCGACGATAAAAACAGAGTAGTTTTACCTCCTGTTTTTAGAGATGAACTCGGAAGCAAACTTTACATCACCATCGGATTTGATGGTAATGCTGAAGTGCGTTCTCAAGAAGGTTTTCAAGCATACATTGCGATGATTGAAAACAAATCTAGATTTGATGTCAAAACCAGAACATTAGCTAGATATATTTTTGGAAACACTTTCGAAATCGTACTTGATAACCAAAACAGAATTTCCCTGCCTAAACCAATAATTGAAAAATTATCTATCCAAAAAGAAGTAATCTTTATCGGAGTGGGTTCAATTGTTGAACTCTGAGCTAAAGAAAAATACGATGAAATTCAAAATCAATATACAGTGGAGGATATGGCAGAATTAGCACAATTCTTGTCTCAAGATGTCTCAAGATAAATTACATTACTCAGTTATGCTAGATGAAACTATTGAGTCACTAAATATAAAACCTGATGGTATTTATGTAGACTTAACTGTTGGTATGGGCGGACACTCTTCCGCTATTCTAGCCAAGATACCAAATGGAAGGCTAATCGCTTTCGACAAAGATGATTATGCTTTAGCACAATCACAAATAAGATTAAGCGCAATTGCTTCCAATTTTACCCTAGTTAAAAGTGACTTTAAAGATATTAAAGCTAAACTTTATCAACTAGGTATATATAAGGTAGATGGTATTATTGCTGATTTAGGAATTTCATCACCTCAAATAGATCAAGCCGAACGTGGATTTAGTTATAACAAAGATGCTAAATTAGATATGCGGATGAATCAACAACAAGAGCTAAGTGCTTATGATGTAGTAAATTCATACTCTGAAGAGAAACTGGCTGACATTTTATGAAAATACGCTGATGTAAAACTTAACAAAAAAGTTGCGAAAGCCATCGTAAATGCTAGACCAATTTCAACCACCATGCAGTTAGTTGATGTTGTTAAATCTGCCTACCCAGCAGCTTTATTAAGACAAAAAAATCCAGCTAAAGCAATCTTTCAAGCAATCAGAATTGAAGTTAACAATGAACTGGATTCGCTTAAACAATTATTACTTGATGCAACTGAATTATTAAATAAGGATGGAACATTAAGTATCATTACATTCCACTCGCTAGAAGATAAAATGGTTAAGGACTTTATTAAAGACTTAACCAAAAGTGATCTCCCAAGCAAGATGCCTGTTATGGAAGAGAAAAAATTCTTAGTAAAACAGGTTAAACCTTCAAAACAAGAAATAGAAGAAAATAATCGCTCTCGTAGCGCAAAATTACGTGTCATAAAGAAATTAATTTAACAAAATAAATCAATAATTTATAAGGAGTAGTTATGAAGAAGTATTTTATAAACTTTCACATTCGTACCAATGAATGTTCTTTTGCGTTCATCAATAACACAAACGATAACTACTTAAATGTTAAATTAAGCGCCACAAATCATATTTCTTATTCACACCCAAGTGACTTAGTTTCTTGACATGATGACATTATGTCTCAAGTTAAGGAAATTGCCAAAAAAGATATTGTGACATTAAACTATGTGTTTGATGACAATTTATTTCCTAATTTAGAACAAAAAATTATGGTTAATAAACTAAATTGTCAAAGCACTAGTTATGATTCAAGAATTCTAGCTGAATTATTTGCTCAAAAAAATGCCACATTAACTAAAGCTAACGTAATTGAGGATTTCTTAGCTAGTTTTCCAATCAATTACACTATGCAAAAAAATGAAATTATCAAGGAATATAAAGATATTCCTAAAAATCGTATAGCTGAAACAATTACTCAATATTTATCAGTTTTCAAGACAAATTTAAATTCAATCAATGATTTTAAAGCTTGCTTTTCAGCTAACATTCCAAATTGCCAAATTAATTACTTTTTACAAAGTCAAGTATTAGCAGCAAGTATGAAAAATATTCCTACTTCAAGCCTAGTAGTAGATTTACAAGCTGACTATATTGCTTTCTTTGTAGTTAAAAATGGTGCAATTTTAACCTATAAAAAATTGCCTCTTGGTTACAATGTACTTGATAATGGTAGCCAACTTGATACTTTAGAAGTTATTAAATATCAAGTTAAAAATAGAATCAAAAATGAAGACAATGAAACAGTAGAAGAATCATTAATTCCAGCACTTGAAGGAATTAATCAACAATATAGTGCATTCAAAAACTCCTTGCTTAACGAATTATTAAAATACACTATGACAAGTTTCAAAAATCCTCTTATTAATCAATTAAGCCACATTGCATTTACTGGTCAACTTGCATGAATGGTTAAGGATATTGAAGAAACATTTTTCGCTCGTTTTAATGAACACAACATGACAATCCAAAGTCTTGACAATGACAACAACTTTAGATTATTTGCTCTAGAAGACTCACTTTTAGAACAAGTTGTTCTAATTACCAATGAACACAAAGTTGAAGCAATCCAAAATAACACTGTGCTAAGCAAAATTGATTATGCACACCCTAAAGCCAAAAATAACGTATTAAGCAAACTCTTTAGTAGATTTTTCTTAAGATAGGAGCACACTATGAATAATGAATTCAACAATAACGCAGCATCATATAAGACAGCCATTTCCCTAAAGGTCATAGGGGTTGGGGGCGCTGGAAACAACGCAGTTAATATGATGTATGATGAAAACTTACCAAACGTAGATTTTATCGTTGCTAATACAGATCTTCAATCTCTAGAAAAAAGTAAATGTACTCATAAGGTTGCTTTAGGAAAAGAAAATCGTGGTTTTGGTGCAGGGTCAGATCCTAAACTTGGAGCCAAAGCAGTTGATGAATCAACAACAGAAGTCAAAGAAGCCTTAAAAGACGCTGATGTTGTAATTATTACTGCTGGATTTGGTGGCGGAACCGGTACAGGTGCCAGCCCAAAAATTGCTCAAATCGCAAAAGAAAGTGGTGCACTAACTATTGGTCTAGTTACTACACCATTTGTTTACGAAGGAAAAAATCGCATGCTTGTAGCACAAAATGGTATTGAACAACTTAAACAAGCTGTTGACTCTTACATTGTTCTTTCAAACGAAAAATTATCTGATGAAAATCCAGATGTCCCATTTGCTGATTCTCTTAAATTATCAAACATAACCTTAAAAAATATTATTATGGCAATCCATGATGTTTTAAATCGTGTCGGCACAATTAACATTGATTTTGCTGACATTAAGCACACACTTAAAGATTCAGGTCTAACTATTGTTGGTATCGGACAAGCTGTTGGTGAAAATCGTGCTGAAAAAGCTGTTAAAAAAGCTTTCGAAACAAATCTATACGAATACGACATTAAACATGCATCTAAGCTTTTAATCAATATCCAACATGACAAATTAGTCACAAACAAAGAAATTAGAAACGCAGTTTCTAGCATACACGAAATTCTTTCAGGTCAAGATGGCTTTATCAATGATTGCAAAATTGGTCAAGAAATCGTTGAAACTGAAGATAACAAACAAATTTTCAAAGTTTCTATTATTGCCTCAGGTGTAGATGCAACTACAGCCAATGCGCAAGAAGAAAAGGTAACTTCTAAGATTGATGCAATTTCAGACTTGCAACCTGAAATTGAAAATACCGAAGAAGTAATGCTTGAACAAGAAGAAGAAAATGAAATGATCAAAAATACTTTAGAAGCAGATTCAAACGCCTTGTTACATGCTACCGAGGAAGTTAAATATGCTCAAACTAAAGAATTAAACTCATATTTTGATATTGATGATACTTCATTAACAGATGAACAAGAAGAAACAAGTTGATTTATTTCAAAATAGTCGATGTTGCGAAGACTTGGAATAATTAATGTTTCCTTGTTAACAGCCTAGCTAATACCTAGGCTGTTTTATTATCCCTTAGTTTTATAATGCCTTGAATAAAAAATGCCCTACTGTAATGTAGAGCATTTTGCAACTATTTCTTGCTTAATAAAGCAGCTATTTCAGGTATTGATTGATTGTGTAAAGTAGCTAAGTCATAAGGTGTTTCATTTAAATAAGTTTTACTAATGCGTTTATCAAAGTCATCTACAGCCATGGCCTTATGTGGCTGTCATTTTAAACGAGAATCTAGTTTAAAGTAATCAAAAGTTCTATATACTAGACTTGTAATAAAATCATTTGGAACCTTATTTATAACAAATTCAGGTTCATTATCTTGTAAAATTAGTGGGACAATGAAGTCAAATGTTTCAATTGTTTCATTTGCTATGGTATTTTGTATATCCCTGCTTAGTTGGTCACCTTTCATCGAATCATATAATTGATCAATGTATGCTTGCTCATTACTTGCTTTAGTTTGGTATCTATCAAATTGATCACTAAAGACTTTTTGATAGTATAATTTAAAACTTTCAAAAGAGCTATGCGAATATGCACGATTTGCTGGTACATGTTTTTCTGGTTGATAGTTAATAAAAACCTTATTTGTTATGCCATAAACCATATATAATTCTGGCTTAAGTTCACCATGTTGAACCTTTACAGGAATAGAAATTTTATAAAAGTGTACATTAGGATTTAATTCCTCTAATTTATTCTTTTCAAATTCCGGCTTATAGTCAATATATAATTTATCATTATCTAAGTATGCTAAATCATACTTAGATAAGAAACTATTTTTTAAGGCAACTAATGATTCATGCATGCTGCTTGATAGTTTCTTATCTTCCAGTAATGTAGATAGTTTATTATTTACGTATGACAATTCTTGTACTGTATAACCATTTATAGCTTGCACAAGTTTATCTTTATTTAAGTATGATAAAGGGGCATTAAACTCTGGATCCTTACTTTTAGCGCTAAATTCTAGCTTGTTATTTCAAGCTTGGGCTAGGAAACTTGAAATATTAAATTCATAATTTGGATAAAGCTTATTAAAAATCTGTTCTTCGACATTTCAAGCAGGTATCATTTCTGCTTTTTGATTGCCTTCCAATTGAGCAAGACTAAGAGAAGTGACTAAATCTAGTCCATATTTTCTATTATCTTGCACAAGCTTCTTGTGTTCGTCGCTATATTTAGCTAAATTAATTTTATTTTTACTTTGTAAAATATCCTGTAAGAAATTTATGTTTTTGCCTTCCCCTACAGGAGTAAAAAATCCAATATCTTTATTTGATAAATCCATTTGTTTATATAAAGGTATCGTAATATTCTTATATGCTATATAAACAGTTGGTACCATATCTCCTAGTTTGCTTTTTTTCTCTTCTTTTTTTATAAAATAGGAATCGGAACTATTCATGTAGTTTAAGTAATTATTTACTAAATTAATATTTACTCAAGCTGTTTTATTTATTGTTCCATCTTTGTTGTATATCTTTGGATTTCTGTTTATGGTTTTAATAATTAAATTAAGCGACTTTAAATAAGTTTCTGAAGGATAGTAAACTTCATGATCCTGTGCTGGAATAAATTTTAATACTGCTTTATTTAGCCCATCAAGATCAAAGTTTTTGTTTGGATTTACTCAAAGTAATTCTTTAATACCATTAATTTTGTTCAAATTATCATTCAATTCACTTTTTTCAGTTTGTTGACATGATATAAGTGTGCAAAATGGTAAAAAGGATATTGAACCCAAAAGTAATAATAATGATTTATGTTTTTTCATTTCACCTCTTTAATTTATATACAAGAATTAATTGTATATATAATCATTATAGGCTTATTTTATTAAGTACATTATAAAATTTGATTTCATGTGGAAATTTCCACATGTTTTCCCTTTTTTTCAGATTTTGGAGTTTAAATACTTTAAATTTAGAACCAAGTAAAATAAATAAGAGCATTAGTGAACTCTTAATAAAATTTTTAAACGATACGATCAAACAATAAATGATTTAGATCATTAATTCCAATTTTAATAAAGGAAAGAAAAACGAAACTACCTAGCGCGTAGCTTCGTTAATTTTTTTTATAGTTGGTATATAAATTTTTGCAATATAATGCTTACGATTTTTACCTACAAAAGATATTCATTCAATATTATTTGGGATATCTACATCTAGACTTAAATATTCATCTAAATCCTTGCACAGATTCACAAAAAAGCGTTTATAGAAAATGTACCTTATAGGCGAAATATATATAAAGAATACTGCCATAGATATATAACATATTATGGATGAATATTGACTCATATAAACTTTTTCCTTAACTAATATAGTTAATGTTGTAATTATAAAAAATAATGATGTTAAAGTTGTAGATAAGAAGCCATTAAGTATCATTCATCATATTAATTTTCTTTTGATTAAAATGAGAAGTTTATTTCGTCTTAGTAAATAGAAATCATTTCTAAATTTAAATATGTTATTATTCACATTTTTTTCATCAATAATTTCATATTTTGTATTTATGTAGATTTTCTTTCTGTTTCAAAAGAAATTAACCATACGATATTGTTTATTACATCCTATTGCATATCTATATATTCAAGTATTTTTTACATTTGATTCCTTATTTCACTTATATCTAGGGATATACAAAGGTAAAAAGTCACCTTTTTTATTTTTATATAATCAAATCAGTTTATACAAATTTCAATATATAAATGGATTTATTCAGGCAAAAAGTATTCAATAATTAGATAAATCAATAAAAGCTATAGTCAAAAATAGACTAAAAATAATTGATTCAGTAAGACTTTTTAATACAAATAAATTGTCTTTAAAATTGCTTATTGCCTTATTTGGATTGATTCTTTTTATCATTTTATTTTAATAGGATATGTATTTCTAGCAACTTTTTTTGCACTAAGACTGATATTTCTTCAGATTTCTTTAATTACCACAATAATTATTTTGCATAAAACGAACTAATGTTTGAATGCAAAATAATTTGTTAGAGCAAAATGCTGTTAGTATTGTTACCTTGTAAATTTAATTTATTTTCTTATATCCTTGTTTATATTATTTAACTAATAAAGATGGTTCATCCATTTCTTTTGGTTGCGCTACATGAATGTAGTCTAATACAGTTGGAGCTACATTAGCAAGTTTACCATCTGCTAATTTAACACTTTTATCACTACATACAAACATTACAGGACTTGAAGTGTGTTTTGTAGCTGGTTTACCATTAGCATCTTCAGTAATTTCAGCATTACCATGATCAGCTGTAATAAAGATTGTTACATCATTTTCTTGAGCTCATTTTATAACTCTAGCAATTTGGCCATCTAAGAATTCAACAGCTTTAATTGCAGCTTGTAAGTTACCTGTGTGTCCTACCATATCAGGGTTAGCATAGTTCATAATAGTTACATCAAAATCAAGTGCATTAGCAAGCAATTCATCAGTAATTCCTTGAGCTGACATTTGAGGCGCATCAGCATATGATTCAACTTTAAGTGAATCTACCATGATACGTTTTGAGTTTTTAAACTCAATATCATTTCCACCATCCATGAAGTAAGTTACGTGAGCGTATTTTTGAGTTTCAGCGATTCTTAATTGTTTTAATCCAGCTTGTTCAAGAACTCTACCAATTGGCATTGTAATTTGCATTTCATCAAAGGCAATAATTGTATTAATTCCTTCATATTTCATCATTGAAACAAATTTATCAATGTTTCTTGGGTGTGTTGGTTTTACATCATATAATGGTGATCCAATAAATAAGTGTGTTAATTGTCTTGCTCTATCAGGTCTAAAGTTAAAGAAGATAATTGAATCTCCATCTTGCACAAAGTCTTCTTTAGTTAAGTTAGCATTAATTGCTGGTACAAAGAATTCATCACTAATATCTTGACTATATTGTGCATCAACATATTCTAGTGGTGTATTAAATTTATGATCTGAATTACCCAAAATAGCTTCATAGGCTTTTTCAACTCTATCAAACATTGAGTCTCTATCCATAGCATAAAATCTTCCTGAAATTGAAGCTACATTATATCCGTATTCTTTACATAAAGCATCTAATTTTTCAAATGAAGGTTTAATGCTTCTAGGTGCAACATCACGTCCATCCCCGAAAGCGTGAATTGCAACTTTTTTAACACCATGTACATGTGCTGATTTTAATAATTCAAATAAGTGGTTTTCAAGTGAGTGAACTCCCCCAGGAGAAAGTAATCCCATCACATGTAAAGTTTTATTATTTTTCTTAACAGCTTCAAAAGCTTCAATAAAAGCTTTATTTTCACCAAATGTCCCATCATCTAAGGCTTTTTGAATTAAAGATAGTCCTGTGTATACAACAGTTCCAGCCCCGATATTTAAGTGTCCAACTTCTGAGTTTCCCATTTGTCCTTTTGGAAGTCCTACATATTCTCCAGAAGCTTGAAGCACTGAGTTAGGGTAATTTGCTAATAAATTATCAAATGTAGGAGTGTTAGCTAAAGCAAAGGCATTCCCTTGTTTTTCTGCTCTAAGTCCTAGTCCATCAATAACGATAAGTACAGTTTTTTTCATTTTTTCTCCTTTTAAATTAATTAAAAAAATTATATTGTTTTCTTATAAATATGTAAATAAAAACTTGCAATAATCAAAAAATAAGAAGCCTAAGCTTCTTACTAAAATTATTTATCTTGTACAGCTTCTACACCAGGTAATTTAAGCCCTTGAAGTAATTCAAGAGAAGCTCCACCACCTGTTGAAACATGGGTAAATTTATCTTCCATACCTAGTTTTTCAACAGCAGCAACAGAGTCTCCTCCACCAACTACTGAGTAAGCACCTTTTAATTGTGCAATAGATTCACAAACAGCAAGTGTTCCTTTTTCGTAGTTAACAAATTCAGCAACTCCCATAGGTCCATTTCAAACTACTGTTTTAGCATCTTTTAATGCATTCTTGATGTTTTCAATTGATTTAGGTCCAAGGTCAAGTCCCATGTAACCATCTTTAATTGATCCTTCTTGAATTTCAGGTTCAACATCTTTAAATTCTTTAGCACATGCGTGATCTATTGGTAAAATAACTTTATCACCATATTTAGCTAAGAATTCTTTCGCAAGTTCTACATAGTCGTTTTCAACTAATGAAGTTCCAGCACTTTCTCCTTTAGCTACCATAAATGTATAAGCCATAGCTCCACCAATAATCATCTTGTCGGCAATTTTAGCTAAGTTTTCTAAAACTTGAATTTTATCTGAAACTTTAGCACCACCAATAATTGCTACATATGGGTGTTCTGGGTTTGTAATTACTTTGTTAAGTGATTCAACTTCTTTTTGCATTAAGTATCCAAGTGCAGATTCTTTAATGTTTGAAGAAATTCCAACGTTTGAAGCGTGTGCTCTGTGAGCTGTTCCAAATGCGTCATTAATAAAGACATCACCCAATGAAGCTCAGTAAGCACCAAGTTCTGGGTTGTTTTTTGATTCAGCTTTGTCATTTAAGTCTTCAAAACGTGTATTTTCAACTAAAACAACATCACCAGGTTGCATGTTTGCAACTGTTTTTTCTAATAGTTCACCTCTTGTTTCAGGCACAAATGTAACTGGACGTTGTAATTCATTTGCTAATTCTACAGCTACTGGTCTAAGTGTCTTAGAAGCTAAATCTTCAGCTGATTTAATTCTTCCTAAATGTGAGAATAAAATAACTTTTCCACCTTCAGCAATAATTTTGTTAATTGTTGGTAAGGCAGAAACTATTCTTTTTGTTGATGTAATAACACCATTTTTTACAGGTACGTTAAAATCAACTCTAACTAATACTTTTTTTCCTTTTAAATTAAGGTCATCAATTGTTTTTTTCATCGATATCTCCTCTATGTTATCTTTTGAAATTATATTTTATTTTGAATAAAATAAACTAAAAAATATAGCTTTTTATTGCTATATTTCTAGTATAAATAGTTTGGAATATAAACTAGTTCAAGTAAAAAGTAAAGTGAAAAAATATCTTTTAAAACATCATTATAAACTGCTTTAGTTACTTTTTCTGGTTTAGTTGAATATAATGGAACATCAATTATTCCAAATCCTTGTGGTGAAATAAATCCCATGTAAATTAAATCATTATCAGCTTGTAATTTAATATAGCTAGTATTGGTAAATTTAACGTTTTTCTTTCACATATTAGTTAAGTTTTCCATTGCTAGTGGAGTAAACATTACACGTGCTTTAAGTTCATCATCTGATTTAAGTTTGAAAATCTTATTAAATTCAGGATTTTCAAGTGTAATTTTCTTCATTTTTCCCATAAATGAATCAAAGAATGAAAATTTTGCTCAATGTTTTTGATCAAGCGCTCTGGCATCAATTTTAAGTAATGTAGCATAATAGTGTGTTTCACTGTGGTGAACATTACCTTTTGAGTCAGTATAAGTGGTTTCATAGATTCAGTGAGTGTTAGAAAAATGCGCTGGGTATTTACCATCAATAATTAATGTTTGACATGGTTTAGCTTGAGCTAATCTGGCACCATTTGGAATATTTGAAGGCATGCAGTTTTTATATTCTGACATAGTGAAAACATGAGTATCTGGAGCAAAAGAATATTTAATTCCAGCACTTGGATCATTATAATTTGCACCTTGGAAATCTCAATTAGGTTGCAAAATATCAATTGCCATCTTATATATTTCATCTTTAGAAGCCTTTTGACGAATCATAGAAGAAATACTTTTAGCTGCGCTTAGAGCTTGTCCTAAAAAGATGGCAGCAAAAATAAAGACTGTTAAATTAAGAATTGCTAAAATTACACCTACAATTATTCCACCAATTTTTTCATAAATGCAGCATGGAATAAGGATAGCTAAAGTTATAGCTAATAAAGCTAAGGTAACTGATCCTACAATATAAAATAGTTTAATTGATTTTTTATATTTATCATATAAAGGTGTTTTGAAGCATTCATCAACTATTTTTTGAATAACTGGTAAAACTTTTTGGTCAGCTTCACTTTTAAAGTCTGCATAGTTTAAATAGTCAGCAACGCGTTTCATTGTACTATAATCCTAATTCATTCATATCAACATCTTGTCTAGCTTTTGTTGAAGCTTGGAATAGAGGAGCTGTTGATAATTTCATGTTTGATGAGACAACATTGTCTGGTCAAGTCATAATTTGCATGTTAAATGCATTAACTTTTGAGTTATATAATCTTCTGGCAGCAGCAAGTTCTCTTTCAAGGTAAACTGTTTCTTCCATTAATTCCTTGTATAAACTATCTGCTTTAAGTTCTGGGTAGTTTTCTCCCACAGCCATTAAACGACCAAAGATTGAGTTGTTTAAGCTTTCGATTTCTTGACTATTTGCAGCTGTATTACCTGCTAAAGTTAATGAACGTAATTTAGCTACATCTTCAAATACTTTTTCTTCGTGAATTTTGTAAGATTTTACTTGTAACACGATTTTGTTTAATGTATCTGAACGTTTTTGCAATTGTGTATCAATTCCTGAAGCAGCTTCATTAATTTCATTTTGCATTCTTAAGAATTTGTTTCTACGAACGATGTATCAGATAACTGGAATAATGAAAATAAATGAAGCATAGACAACAACTTTACCTCCTGTTGATGCTTTAGCAGCAACTGGGGTGTTGTCAGCAACTGGTTCTAGTCCTTCTGTGTTTTTTACTTCTGAGTTGTTAAATAAATTTGACATAATTTCTCCTTTCTATTAATTATATAGTTTTTTAAATTGCACTACAGTTATTTTTTCACCACCTATAAAACGTTTAGGCCAATAAGCAAGGGATAAAATAAAAGTCCAGAGAAAATTCTGGACCTTTTTTGCTTATTAATTAATTGTGATTTTATTTTTTACGACTGTATAGGATAATCATTCCTGCCACTCATAAAAGTGAAGCTGAAATTGCTACATATGCTCATCATGGCATATTTGATCTAGCCACTTTTAATTGTGTGATAATAGCTGAACGAATAATATTGTCACTAGCTTGGAAAGCAGATGAGTTAAGAATGTTGCGCAATGCAGCTACTTGTTGTTTTGTAATGTTTTCTTTTGGTGTTGAAAGAATGTTGAAGTAATTGTTACTTTGTAATTCATTAGCTAGGGCATTATAGTTATCATTTCCACTAGCTGTGCTTAAAGCTTGTGCTGCTTGGTTGTAAGCTACTTGATCATTATTAGCTAAGGCATTAACTAGGTTTTCAAGATCACGAGCTTGAGTTTGCAAGTTAGCAACTTTGGTATTAAGTTCATTTGCTAGAGCAGTATTATTAGGATTTGCCACCACTGTTTTACTTGCAGTCGCAATAGCATTATTTAAGTTTGCTAAAGCTTGGTTATATGCTACTGTATCCTTAATATCACTGGCTTTATATTGATTTAAAGCATCAATTAAGGCATCTGCATTAGCTAAAGCTTTGCTTAAGCTATTAATATCAGCAGATTTTTCAGCTGGAGCATATGAGCTAATATCGCTAGCTTGTTTTTGAATGTTACTTAACGCTTGTTTATCAACATTTGGTAAAGCATTAATTGCATCTTTAATTTGAGTATTAATGTTATTTAGTTCATTACCAACTTTATCATTTTGTTCTTGAGCTTGTTGAATTACTTTATTTGCATCAGGTAGATTCATTGTTTGATTGTATGCTTGTTTGAATTGTTCTTTAGCAGCTGGAGATAAATTATTCAATCCATCTAAAATATGGTCGATTTCAGGAACTTTATTACCAGCATTTTGGTAAGCAGTATCTGGGAATTGATTAATTTGATCTGCTAAAGTCTTAACATCAGCTAGAGCTTTACTTAAAGCTTCAGTTTTACTTTGGTCTGTAGCTGATTGCATTTGATTTACAGCTTTAAGAGCATCATTTGCTTGATCAAGTGCATTTTGATATGCATCTTGTAAAGCTTTTGGTGCATTGAAGAACTTGTTACTATTACTTAATTGAGAATCTGAAGCAATTTGTTCACTAGCTGCTTGCTTGATTTTAGCTAAGTTTTCATTACCATTTAAGTCATTTAAAGCATTCTTTAAGTTGTTTAAATATTGTTCAATTGCGCTTGGGACATTAGAGTCAATTACTTGACCTGTGGTTTTATTTAACACAGCATTTGCATCATTTAGCGCTTGCATGTAGGCTTGTTGCTTATCAGCATCTGCATAAGTATATTTAATTGATGAAATTGGAGCATCCTTAAGAGCTGGTGCAATATCTTGCACATAATTACTTAAGGCTTTCATGTTGTTTTCAAGTGCGCTAGCTTTTGTTCCAATTGTGTTAATACTATTTTGGTTAACATTAGGTTGAGCTAATGCATTTTTAATTTCATTATATAAAGCTTGTTTTTGAGCATCATTTAAGTACTTGTCACCTGCAATTTGATTAATGATACTTGCTGCACTATTAGCAAGTTCTTGTAACTTAGTTTGAGCTTTTAATGCTTGTTCTGAGATATTTTGATCAGCTAACATCTTGTTTGAATTATTTAAGATGTCATTTGTAAATTGAGGTGCATTGGCTGCTAAAGGTACAGCATGAGCAACTGCATTAGCTAAATCATTTGATTTAACTAAGTAATTAAGTTTGTTTTCTTGGTCTCTTAAATCAAAGTAATTTTGATCTTTAGCACCATTTTGTAGCATTGTTGATAATTTATCTAAATCTTGGCTTAGAGCTTGTGAAGGAGTTAAACTGTGAGCTGCAATTTGGTTTTGAATTCCTTCAACTGTGTCTTTTAGCTTAGTTAAAGTATTGTTATATGCATCATTTAACTTAGTTGTTACTCCAGCAAGATTATTAGCAGCATTTTGATAGAAGTTTTTATCTTGATTTGCTGTATTTAGGGCCTCTGTAGCTGAATTAATAGCTGTTTGCATTTGTTCTCTAAGGTCTTTTGCTTTTTGGTCATCTTCTTGACCACTATTAGGAGTAAATTTAGCAAGTGCTTCTTTAGCTTGTGCTAAATTAAAGGCTAGAGAATTCTTATTAATAGCATCTAATAATTTGTCTGTTGCAGCATTATTAATTTCAGTTGAGTTAGTTGTACTTGTTTGAGCAACATCCTTAGCATTTTGTAAAGCAGTTTCTAATTCTTTTGATCTAGCATTTGCAGGAATTGCTTCAGCTTGCTTAATGGCGTTTGCTAAATCATTTTGACCTAAGGCATTTAATAGTTTATTAGCTTCTTGATCAAAGAATGCTTTATCTTTATTTGCTACTGAAACATCTGAATTATTAAGCATTTTTAAAGCATTATCTTGTAGATTTTTTAAGTCAGCAGAAACTGGTTGAGAAGCTTTTAATGCTTTATCATAGGCATTAAATAATTCTTGCTTCTTAATTTGGTCTTCAAGAGCTTTAGTTGCATTTTGATAATCTTGAGTTGTTGAATCAGAATTATCTAAAGCATTTTGTGCTGGGCTTAAGGCTAAGTGTTTAAATGTTGGATTATTAGCTAAGTTAGGGTCAACATTATTGATTGCATTTGCTAATGTATCTTTAGCGATTGCTTTGTTAAGATCATCTGTTGCTTTAACGATATCTAAAGCAGACGAATTAGGGTTGTCAATTAATCCTTGAGCAGAGGCTACTTGTGCTTTTAAAGCTTCGCTTTGAGGATTTACTGCAGCAGCTTGTTTAATTGCATCTGCTAATTTATCTTTTAGTTCTGAGACAATTGTATTGGCTGCTGTAGTTGCTTGTGTTAATTCGTTTGCAGCATCATTATAGAATTTTTCATCTTTATTTGGTGTATTTAAAGCAGTATTTGCAGCTTGAATAGCTTCTTTTAATGCATTTGCTTTATTAACCACAGCTTGTTGATCTGGGGTTAAGCTTTCTCCTGCTTTAGGTGTAAATTCTTCTAATGTTTTATTAGCACTAGCAATAGCAAGAGCTAATTTGTTTTTATTTAATTCTAGAGTTAAGTTTTCGTATGCTTGAATAACTAGTTGTAATGGTTTATCATTCTTATCTTTTAAGTTGGCAGCTGTCATTTGAGGCACTAAGGTGTTAAAACTTGAACTTAAAGCACGTGAACTAGTGAATTGAATTGCTGCTCCACCTAATTGAATAATAGCATTAGAATCCTTCATCGCATTTGCTAATGAAGTTGAAATTTGTTCAGGAGTTAATTTAGCTAATTTTTCTAATTCAGCTTCCATCTTGTAGTAGTCAGCATTAGCAGTTAGTTTGTTATATACCTTTTGATATGCTGGGGTGCTTGATACATTTTCTTGGAATGCAGTTGAACTTACAGCACTAGGTACTAGACCTTGAAGGCTTTGAATATTTGATGTAAAGTTTGAATAGTAAGCTTGTAAAGCACTATCACCTGGATTACTTATGCTTGTTTGCAATTGATTTGCATATGTATATAGTCCATTGCCATTAGTATTTGTATAAACAGCAGGTGTAGCAGCTTGAATTGCTTGTTTTAATTCTAATGAAAGAGTATTGTATGTTGATCCATCTTGACTTTGATCATTAAAGGCATTAATTTTGGCTTGTCAATCAGAAATGAATTTATCTGCTATATTCATTTCAGCCATAAATTGAGCAGAAGCTTGGTTTGCAGGAACTAAAGTTTTAGCCTTATTTACAAGTTGAATAAATTTATCAAGGTTTATAGCTAATTTAAGTTTTTCACCTTGAGAGATAATTGCTTGATTACTTGTTTCAGGATTATCTAAAGCAGCTTGAGATTGATTAATAACTTGTTTTAAGAATCCTTCTCTTGTACCATTTTGTTCATTAGCATCCTTAATAATATCTTTTAGAGCTTCTCTAGCTTGGTGAACTAATAAGTCTCTAGCTACTGTATTATTTAACTTATTAACTGCTTGAGTAACTTGTTCTGGAGTAAGGTTTTCTTGAGCAGTTGTTTTAGCGTCATTGATTGCTTGAGCAATGTCAGGAAGGTTATATTTAGTATTTGTTTCTGTAGCTTTTTCAATTGCTTTGTATAAAGGTTCCTTAGTTAAAGCTTGAGATAACTTATTAATTTGGTCTTGATATTGAGCTGTTTCTTTATTATTTGCTACTGTTTGAGCAGCTGCAATAGCTTGTTTTAAGTTATCTGATGGATTTGTAACTTCACTTGCTTGCTTAATAAGTTTTTGTAACTTATCTAAACTTTCAGCATTCTTTAATTTATTAATTTGAGCTTGAATTTGTTCATCTGTAGGAGCACTTTCTCCATTTACCATATCAGATAAACTCTTTTCGACTTCTTTAATAGTGCTAGTTAAGTCAGCACCAGGGTTTGTAATTTGATCACTATCAGCAAGAGCTTTATATAATGGAGTTAAAGCCACTACATTTTTAGCTTCTTGAGTAAGTTTCTTAAGTTGATCTTCTGTTACATCTGGACTTGTAGCACTGTTTAAAATCTTAGTTTTAGCCATTTGTTGATCAGCTGGAGATTGTTCATTAATTGGTAATAAGATTTTTGCGATATCACCAACTTGCATACCTTGAGATAACTTAGTTAATGAGCTCTTAAGTTCATTAGTTAATTCAGTTGCTTGTTGTAATGATAAGTTTTGTTCATTAGCTAATTGTTCAGAGTATGGTTTATAGACTGTTTCAGCTTGGGCTAAGGCTTTTTCAAATGTTTGTTTAATTTCACTATTTGGCATTTGTTTGTATGCAGTTTCATTATCAGTTACAAATGTTTTTGCTGCATTATATGCTGCTTGTAATTGGTTCATTTGTTGAGAAAGAGCTTTAATATCAGTTACTGGAGTATTATAGCTAGCTAAAGTAGTTTGACTTGAAGCTATTGAATTAATGTTTGCTTCAAGCGCATTCTTTTGGGCTTGAGTTAAGTTAATATCTTTTGCTATTACAGCATTAATATTGCTTGCAACTGCACTCATTAATTCTTTAGCTTTGGCTTGATAGTTAGCTAATGTTCTAATAAGAGGGCTAGCAGGCACATTAGTGCTTGAAGTATATGTAGGATTTGTTACATAATTTCCAACTATTGTTTGAGCAGCTGCAATATCTTGAGTTAATAATTGGTTATATCCATTTAAGGCATCAAATTGAGTTTGTAATGCTTGAGTTCAAGTAGCAATTTGACTTGGATCAATATTTGAAATAGCTTCTACATTTTCAACAGGACTAAATGCTGCATTAAATGCATCTAAATTACTTGCTTTTTCAAATAGCAATGGGTCACTAGCTTTAACTTTAGCAATTTGATCTAGTAAATTACGTAAAGCTTGCATGTTGGTATTTAATTTACTTGCATCTGGTTTAACTAAAGGCTTGTGTAATGTTTTGCTTAAGTTAGCATAACTTGTAGGTAAGGCATTTGCAACTTCCGTAATACTTGTTGTAGTAGTATCAAAGATGTTTTGATTCATAATTTCTTGAGTTAATGCATCTTTTTGTGCCTTAGTTAAAGCACTATCAGCACTAAAGTTAGCAGCTAAGTTAGCTTTTAGATCATTAATTTGGCTTACTTGGTAAAGTACAGCTTGCACTTTTCAAATTCATTGTGGTTGATTTGTTTGGTTAATGTCAAAGTCATTAAATGAAACTGAATTTTGAGCTAATTGTAAAGTTGCAATTGCAATTTGTTTATCACTTGCAGTTACATTAGGTAATGAATTAATATATTCAGTTGCTTTCTTAACAATGAATTGATTTATTTGGTAATAGTAAGTATTGTCAGCATTAGATTCAAAACTAAATGTTGCTTTATTTAATTTTAAAGCATCAGTTTGATCTTGAGCTTCGCTCTTGCTGTATAAAGGTGTAACAACACCATTTGCAGCATTAATTGCGCTGAAGTATTTATCAAGTACATATTGAGCATAATTGTTAACTGCTTGGTATCTACCATCTAGTTTAGCTATAACTTGATTTAATGCATTATTTAAGCTTTCTACATCTTGAGCACTGTATACAAATCAGTTATATGGCATTGCTTTAGTAAATGTAGTTGTTTGAAGCACACTAGGTAAATTATTGCTTTTCATTGCAGCAAGAATGTCGCTAGTAGCTGCATTAGAAGCAACAAATGAGTTAACATCAGTTAAATTGCTTTGTAAAACTTGTAAAGCAGTTGATAATAAAGCGATTAATTCACCATTTGCTTGAGGCATTGTGAAGTTTAATGAACCATTTGTTGCTGTAACATACTTGTCATAGTTAAGCAATCCATAGAATTGTCCATTTTTAAATACTGAATTAGCTCCAGTTGTTAATGTAGCTACTGTATTTTGCAATTGATTCATTGCACTAGCAATATTTTGCATTTTTGTATTTCAATTTGTGACATTGCCAGCTAATACTACATCATCAGCATTATTTGTATTATTTGTGTAGTAAGTGTCGTATAAATCTTTTGTTAAGAAATTATATTGAGCTTGGTTTAATCCACCTACTTGAGGATTTTCTTTTGCTAAATCTCTATATTGTGCATATAAAGTTTTTAAGTTAGTTACAAAAGCATTTAGTAAGGCTTTTTGGGTAGTTAGTAAGCTTTCAACGCTTGCTTGGTTTGTTAAGCTAGCATTTTGGCTTACAAGTAATTGTTTATATTGTTCTAAAATAGCACTAGCAAGTTGAGTATTTTGTTTTTGATCAACTTGAGCAATACTAATTGTTGTTGAAGGATAATTTGTTCCATTCTTAATGTAAGCTTGTGCATCAGATTGTCATGCATAGTTTACAGAAGCTGAATCAATTGTAGTGTTAGGATAGATATAAATATTAATTCCATTTTGTGACACAACATTTCAGCTAGGGTGAGAATTGTTACTTGTTTCAACTGTAACTGTTTGATTGCTCCCATTAGCTATTGAACTACTTGTTGCAGCGTTTTTATCAATACTATTAGTTAAGCTCGTAGTAGAGAAGGCAAAGTTAAATTGTGCAGCAAATGGGCTTCAAGTTTTATTTTGAGCTAAAAGAGCATCTTCTAATTGAGCTGTTGTAGCAATTTTAGCCATTTGCGCTTCTCTAAGTTGATAGTTTTCTAATAATCTATAAGTATTTACATCACTTTCACTAGTTGGATTAATCACTGCTTTTAATTGTGCAATATAAGCTTGTTTACTTTCATTTGAAAGATTGCTTAAGTTATTAATTACTAAACTAAAGGTATCAATATCAGTTGTAATTGCATGGTAAGCTACCGGCACAGCTTCAGGTTTTAATGAAGCAGCTTCTTGGATAATTTTATCTGTAGGTAAGTAAGTATCTTGTCCTGTTGTTGCACCATAAATAGTTTTTACAGCTTGAATTTGGGCTAATAAAGCTTTTTCAGCAGTATCAAAGTTCTTAAAGGTTTCATTATTATTTGCACCATTTGGATTGTAAATATTTGTATAGATATTATCCTTGTTAGTGTCAGCTGGTAAGTATTTATCATACATTGCTTGAGATTGGTCTACTTTAGTTTGTAATGCTTGCAATGCATGGATAAAATCAACTACTACTTGACGTGAGTTTTGTCTTAATACAAATTGTTTAAATTGATTTTTGTATCATGGTGAGTATAGAGATAATGAATCGATAATTGAATTAGCTGTATTAACAAATTCAATTGAAGTTAACTTTTGATCTGGAGTAAATCCAATACCTTTTTCAGTTTGTAATTGGGTTAATACTTTTACATAAGCATCAATAATATCTTGAATTTTTCTAGCTGCATGATTTTTATCAACAATAGTATTGCTGCTTGTATCAAAATCAGGAGTAGAAACATCTTTTCAGTTTGTTAAAGCACTGTAAGCTTCCATGTAAGCTTTTTTAGTTGCTTCAGAAGCATATAAGAAGTTGATATATTTATCAATCTTGTTTTTAGTTTCAGTTAGCGAATTAGTTCAGTTAGATTCAATTAAGAAGTTTCTAACATTGTTAATTACTTCACTATTTCCATTAATATTAGCATTATAAGCTTCAATATCACTCATATCTGGAGCTGCTTTTAATTCATTTTCAGCATTAAAAGCAGATTGTTTTAAATCATTATATTGAATTCATCATAAGTTTCCTGTATTAGCAAAGTGATTTGTATTTCAATCGCTATATACAGCGTCAATAAATGGTTGCACTTGGTTTTCTAATAATGCTCTATTATTGAAATTATATGATTGGTAAACATTAGCTGGAGAGGCAGTTCCACCTCCAGTTGTATTTTGGTTAGCAACATCAAGTAATTTTAGTTTTCAATATCCATAGTTGCTTCCGCCATTAGATCCAGTTCATTGAGTATCTGAATAGAAGACAATCTTTCCATCATATCTTAATGAGTTTGTATCTAAGAAGGTTCCTCCAATAGATTGTGCCCCATTATCAGTTGGCAATTGATCCATTCCATGATTGCTATTATCGGTAAAGAATTGTGCAGCATCTGGTTGGTCAAAAATTTTCTTAAGCACTAATTTGCTTGGATCCATTAAATTGCTGTAAGAAGAAGCCATTCCTGCAGGTCACTTAGAAATATCTGTGTTAAAGACTAAATTAAGATCAAAGGTTTGGGTTCTTTCATTGTAGCTATTACTTTTGGCTTTAGCAATTACACTTGAAGGAATACTTGAAATTAAAGTATCACCATAGTAAAGAGCATATCCATAGTTATTGGTTAAATATTGGTTTCCTAAACCATATTGATTTTGCATGTAACTTGAGATAGCTTTTTCTTTTACTTGCACAGTAATAGGTCTATAGTTGCTACGTGTGTAAGAAATTGAATCTGCAGCTACATAGTTATATCCAGTTCCACCATAGGCAGTAAAGAATGCAGAAATCCCACCTTCAGTGTTTTGTGTATTGGTAAAGGTATATGTATTAGTATTATTAATATTTAAATCAGATTGGTTATCAATAGTTTCAAATTCCACAACAATAGTAGGTTGATACTTACTTCCTCTGTAGTTCTTGTATCCGGTACTTACTTCACCATAAAATACTGAACCTACATTAGTTACGTTTTTAGTAAATGCACTACCTGGAGCTTGTGGTAAAAAAGTACCAAGTAATGTTTGTCATCTAGAATCTGGTCACCCGTTTTGATCATTAACCCCTTTTCATAGGCCATTAACACTTTCAATATTAGCTTGATAATTTGGATCAACAGTTACATATTTAAGGTTGTTTAATTGTAATGGTTTGTCATAAACATCATTGAATGTTGCACCAAATCCTGGATTAGTGAAATTATTAAAGAAAGGATTGTTTGCATTTAAATCAATAGTTGCATTGATAAATTGTTGTGGTGCATATGAATCTAAATTATTATTGTTATATACATTAGGTACATTGATATTTCCAGTTGTTAGTGGTGTAGCTGAGCTGGTATTTAGAATATCAAAAGTATATCCTTTAAAGCGTGCACCTTCAATAATTGGATATGAAGTAGAATTATAGTTTGCATCTTTAGCCAATACTGTAATTCTCATTGAGTTGTCAACAATTTGTAAGTTTTTAGTTAAAGCAAGCCCGAAAGCTAAGTTTCCGTAACTGTTTGCTTGGTAATAATTTGATGCACTTGGTTGACTATTCCAGTTAGGGTTGCTTGGAGCAAAATAGTTGTTAAATACTGCTCTTCATCTACGTTTGGTTTGCTTTTTGGCATCAGTAAAGAGATCTCCAGTACTTGGAGATGTTACTTCTTCAATTTTAACAACATTGTTAAAATGTTCATTAGCTAAAGCAACTTTACCTGAAAATGCACTTGAATATGCTACTCCATCTTGATAAACTTCACGACTTTCTGTCTTGTTATATCATTGGACTTGATCCATTCCAGGATAAATGTTGCCAAATATCGCATCATCTGCTTGGTTATTTCCATTTTTTACAATGTTAATGTAAGAATCTTTAAGGTAAGTTCCTGAGAATTCTGAATCATTCCCTCCGAATTCCTGTCTACTTGCACTTGTAGAGGCTGAAAGAACACCAATAATTGGTAGCGAAATAGCACTAACTGCTGCTAGTGGCAAAATAATTTTCTTTGTTTTATTTTTCATTTTCGTCTCCTTCATTTTTTGAGATTTTTGCATTAATTTTTACTTTATATTTATGTTTTTTTATATTTATATTATATATGAAATTTTTTGAATAAAAAGAGTGCAAAAAGTCAAAAAAGCCCATTTTAGAGGGATATTTGACATAATATGAACTTTTTGTTACAATTTGAAATAATTTTTTTACCATTTTATATCCAAATGTGGAATGAAAATGTGGAACAAAAATGAAAGACTGCTTAGTCCAAGATTCAAATTAAGTTTAAGTTTTCGAATGGTAATATGAAAATATCTTTTATAATTGTTTTTATGAGACTAAGATTTGACAAAAATGCTGAAAGCAATTTAAATGCTTCAGAATACTTAATTAAGGAATTTCCAGTGCAACTTCATCCTGGAGATGTTTTAGAAATTGGAGCAGGTAAAGGTGAAATGATTGCTAAGCTTGCTTCTTTAAATCCAAACACTAGATATATTGCTTTTGAAAAGTATCCAACTGTAGCAAATAAAATACTTAAGAAGATTAATGAAATGGGACTTAAGAACCTATTTATAGTGACTAAAGATGCAGCTAACTTAAACGAGTTATTTACTGGATCAATTGATACAATTTGATTAACTTTCTCAGATCCATGACCTAAGAATGCTCACGAAAAAAGAAGATTAACTTATAAGACATTCTTAGAGCAATATAAAGCTTTACTTTCACCTCAAGGTTGCTTATACTTTAAGACTGACAATGACAAGTTATTTGATTATTCATTAGAGTCACTTGCATTAAATAATTGAACAGTGGTTGACTATACTAGAGACTTACACGCTTCAACTTATAATGCTACTAATGTGCCTACTGGATACGAAGAAAAGTGATCTGCTAAAGGAAAAAACATTAATTTCTTAATTGCTAAGCCAAATTAAAAATGTACTTACTTACAAGTACATTTTTTGTTATTTTTGGGAAATTAAATCTTATTTACTTCAATAAAGGCTGAAAACTTCTTGTTTTTAACAATTTCAACAACCTTGAAAGTAACTTCATCATCAAGTGTATATCTAGCATTCTTGTAAAGACGTTTAGCCCCAGTACGCTTGAGTAAAAAGCTACGTAAGTCCATATCTTCTTCCTCAGGTAAAAGCAATTCATCATCAATTTCAAGTTGTTTGAATAAATCATCCATCTTTACATTAGATTGCACACGAGCTTTTTCAAGAGAAACTTCATAAATTTCTTCATCATCATCAAATTCATCGTATATTTCACCAACGATTTCTTCGATAATATCTTCAATAGTAATAATACCTAAAACATCTGTGCTGTTGTTGTTTTCAACTACAAAAGCCATTTGAGCTCTTGCTGCCCGCATCTTTTCGAGAGCAGAAGATAATATTGAGTTTGCTGAAACTAAAGGTACGTGTTTCATGTAGTCAATAATACGACCTTTTTTCAAATTAAAGATGTCTTTAAGCAAGACGATCCCGATTAGTTGGCCATCTTTTTCCACTGGTATTCTAGAGTAATTGGTTTCCTTAAAGATTTCAAGTGCATCAGCTATATTACTTTTTGATGAAATAGTAGTAACATCTTTCATTCTAATATAGTGTTGAGAAACTTTAGTTGAGTCTAAATCTAAGGCATTTTGTGCTAAAATGCTTTCCCCAGTTTGCAGCACTCCTTCTTCTTGAGCTAGTGATAGCATTGATTTAATATCTTCTTCAGAGTTAGTTACATAAACATTTTTTGACAACTTACTAATTGGATAAGTAAGTGGGAAAAAGAGTCAAAACATCACTTCATTAAAGATACAAAAGATTGTTAAATATCTTTCAGGATTACTTTTAGCTATTAATTTGGGGATTATTTCACCAAAGAGCACTAAAATTGGTGTAACAACAACTGTTGAAATAATTACAGTTCGAGGATCACCTTCTGCAAAATAAAGTGAAAGCACATAAGAAGTAAGTGCTGAGGAAGCAACGTTTACTAGGTTATTGCCAATTAAAATCGTGCTTAATAATTGATTATATTTTTTAACTTGTTTATTGATTAAGACAGCAAACTTCTTCTTTTTATCTTGCATATCATGCAATTTAGCTGGCGAAATAGTGCTATAAGCAGTTTCTGATCCAGAAAATATGCTACTTAGTAAGAATAATATGATTAATACAGCTGCAACAATACCTGTAATAAGAGGTTTATTAACATCATTACCTGTTGCACTTGTTGAGTTTTGTAAATTAGTTATAAGACTGGAATAACTGTCCATGATTTAATATCTGTTCCCTTCATTTTCATCTGTGAATTTAACATATTTACCAGTGTAAATTAAAGTGTCACTACCTGGTTGCCCATTTCTGTTCTTAGCAATTGTAACAACCACTGGAATATGTTCGTTTCTATTTGATTCTTCTTCAGAAATACCTTTTTTCAAAGGTTTTCTATTTAAGAAAATAACAGCGTCAGCATCTTGTTCAATTTGACCTGATTCACGTAAGTCATTTAATTGTGGACGCTTGTCTTCTCTATTTTCAACACTACGAGATAGCTGTGAAAGTGCCAAAATTGGAACTTTTAATTCTAAGGCTAGTGTTTTTAAAGAACGTGAAATAGTTGCAACTTCATTTTGTCTATTACCACTTGCATCACCTGCAGAAAGTAATTGCAAGTAATCAATTACAACTAAATCTAGTTTGCCTTCAAGATTCTTCATTAAGTGACGAATCTTGAAAATTATTTCAGTAATGTTGCTTTTTGGTTCATCATCAAATCAAACAACACTATCTTTCTTCATATTTTCAATAGTATGAAATAGCTTAAGAGCTTCATCACCACTATTGATTAATTTTGGATTTTGAATTTTGTATAGCTCAATACCACTAGATGTTGATAAATAACGACTTGTTAGTTCGCTAGTTGGCATTTCAAGTGAAATAAAGGCTACATTTTTAACTTCACCTTTCATATTAGCTTCATCAATGATGTTTTTAGCTATATTTAAGGCTAAAGCTGTTTTCCCGACTCCAGGGCGAGCTGCTAAAATAATTAATTGTCCAGGTTTGATCCCTTTGATATATTTATCAATAGCATAGAAACCTGAATATAAGAACTTTTGGTTTTCATCTTTGTTTTGCAAGATAGCATTAATATGTTCAGCTAGTTGGAAAGCAGCCTCATCTAGTGGAATAAATTCAGAATTCTTAATTGACATGTTGTTATTAGTTACAATAAAGTTTTGTAAGTCTTGAATACTACTATCTCAATTAATTTCTTTATTATGTCCGAAAGCTTTTACATATTCAGCATAAAATGATTCTAAATTACGCATTTTTTGTAATTCAATCAGCTTTTCAATATTAGATACAAAGTTATCATCATTGTAAAATGAAGATGCAACTTTGTTTAATATTGCAAGTGAAAGCGCACTGTATTCAAATTCTGTATTATGTGATTCAATTAGTCTTTTCACATCATTATAGTCAAATGTGATGGCTTTATTATTTGATGCACTCCGAGTAGTTTTAATTAGTTTAAAAAGTTGATGATATGCTTGATTAAAGAAAGCTCCAGGAGTTAAATAGTCAAAGGCTAGCCCTTGCTTATCTAAATCATTTAGCATATTACTTAATATTTCTCTTTCAACACTTTCGCTGTGAAATAAAGTGTCTTTTAAAGGCATTAAATCGCCAGAAATATTACGATAAGGTTTATCTTCGAAAAAACGTCTATTTCTTGACATGTTGAATGGTAATTTCTACTCTAATGTTAGCTTTAATGTCTTTATAAAGCACAGCTTCGACATCGTGTGGCCCTTCTGAAACTAGACGAACTTTGCTTAAAGCATGTTTATCTAGTTTAAATCCTAAAGCTGTTAGTTTTTTGTCAACATCTTTAGTTGATACTGAACCATGCACGTTTAAGTTTCCGTTAGCATCAGTATTAGCTTCAAGTGTATATTTAAGCACTAATTTTTCAAGTTGTTCTTTTAGTTCTAATGCGCTAGTTCTATTTTCGTGTTCATTAGCTACTAAATTGTTTAATCTTTTGTTTAATTGGTGCACTGTTTGATCGTTGTATGGAACACCAAATCCATTCTTAATTAAATAGTTTGATCCATATCCATTAGATACTTCAACTATAGTATTAGCTTTTCCATCTTTACAATCTTTAATTAATATTACTTTCATCTTTAATCTCTCTTTCACTTGTAATAATTGCATGTCTGATATTATCAACAAAGGTTTCTAATTCTTCATCTGAGACAGCTGCAGCAGTTGAGAAGTGACCTCCACCTCCAACTTGTTCACAAATTATTTGTACATTAGTTCCAATCCCTCTGGCACTAAGTTTATATAATTTAGTTCCTTTTAATCTAGCTACAACAAAGCTAGCTACTCTTCCTTTTATTTTTAAAATTTCATTAGCTGCCATTGAAATAACATCATTTGAAACTTCTAAATCACAGTAGGCAAGGAAGTAGCCCTTCTTAACTTCTTGTACATTATTTAAAATTTCTTGAATTTGTTCTTCAGTTTCATCATCAATTTTGAGCAAGTTACCTGACTTAATTACGTTAGCTCCACGAGCTTCTAGTCATGCACTAGCCTCAAATGTCCGAGTGGTTACTGATTTTGAAAATTGTGCAGTATCTAGGAAAATACCACTAAGCAATAATTGTGCACAAATTTGACTTATGTTAAGTTTATATTCCATAAAGGTCATAATTTCAGTCACAATTTCTGATGCTGAGGAAGCTGTTGTATCAATGTAAATATTTGTAATTGGACAATAGTCAATACTTTTTCCTACCCGGTGGTGGTCAAAGATAAAGATATTGTTTCTAGCTGCATTAATAATGGCATCTTTGTTATCTGTTCGAGCTACATCATTATTGTCAACTAATACCACTAAGGTATTTCCATCAGTAATCTTAGTTGCATGTGCTGGTTTGATAAAGACTTTTTCATCAAAGCCACCAGCAGTTAATTCTTCTAAATATTTTTCAGTAGTTTGATCAAATGTTACGTTACAAATATAAGCCTTCTTGCCGAAACTACGAGCAATTTCAACTACTGCATAAGCTGAACCTAGGGCATCTAAGTCAGCTAATTGGTGTCCATATACAATAACTTGTTCAATATTAGGTTCCTCTAGACGTTTAGCAAACTCTAAAGCAACAGATTTAATCTTAGTTCGATTATTATTTGACATAATTTCACTATTTGACCCAAAGTAAACAGCTTGTTGAGTATTTGAGAAAATAGCAATTTGATCTCCACCTCTGTTTTGTGCTTGCACTAAAGCTTTTTTAGCTTGTTCAAGTTTTTCTTTCAATGAAGATCATCCTCTTGCAAATCCAACACTTAAAGATAGCTTGTTAATTGAAGGGTCCTTAATATTTTGGTGGATATTGGTAAATAAACTAAAATTATCCTTTGACATTTCTTGTAATGATTTTTCATTCGTAATAACAACGAATTTTCCATTGGTATATTGACGATAAATCAAGTTATATTTTTCCATGTATTCCTTAATTGTGTCAATAACAATTTTGTTAATTAAGAAAATTTGTTCTTCAGAAAGAATTGATTGATACATTTGATAGTTATCAATTTCAATTTCACCAACTACTGGTTTTTGTTCTCATGATTCTACTTTAAATAAGTGTTCAGTTGTAATATCACGAATAACAATTGTATTTGATAAAGGTCAAAATTGAGCTTCATAAATATTTTTGTTGTTATAGAACTCAATTTTTGTTTGGTTCATGTCAACTTCTTTTTTATAGTTATTGTCTATCTTTTGGAAAAACTCATTAACTGAGACATTAATAAAGTCCTTATGGAATTTATTCTTGATAAAGTTACTGGTTCAAACAATATTTTGATCAATATCATAAATAATTAGACCAATATTGTTATTTGTCATAATCTTTTCCAAGAAGCCATTAAATGACTTATTAATTAGCTCTCTTGATTTTGCAAAATTGTAAACAGCAAAATAAAGTAGCATAATAACAATTCCAAGTATCACAAACATTCCTAGTATTGCTAAAATACCAGTTAATTTATCGGTGTGTAGATTAACTAATGCCCAAATTAAGAGGATAAACATTATTATAAATAATGTTATTAATCCTGAATAAATTCAAACTTTTTGTTTTTTTCGCATTGCTTCCTTTCAGTAATATTTAAATTATAAATTAATTCTGATTAAAGGGGTAAATTACTTTAATCTTTTTACTAGCTTTATTTAGGATAAATTAGCCACTTTATTGCAATTTTTTGCTGCTTTCTGATTGGATTTTTGCATAAGAAAACAGCACATATTTGCGCTTATTTTAAGCAAAATATTGTGCTGTTAATCATATTTTTATTCAGTTTTTACAGTTGGTTTTGTTACTAATTTTGGTGTATTTTCAAAAGCATTTTGACCAATTTCTTGTACATTTGGACATGTAATTTCGCTTAATTCAGGATTATCACTAAAGGCACTTTCGCCAATCTTTGTAACTTTAGGTAATGTAACTGTCTTCAATAAAGGATCTTGGCTAAAAGCGTATGCACCTATTTCAGTTACTTCTGGGAAGTTAGCTTCACTAAGTACAGTGCAATTAGTAAATGCTCCCGCACCAAGATATGTTGCTTTAGGTAATGTAACACTAGTTAAGGCTTGATTTCAGTTGAAAGCATATTCTCCAATATAAGTTGCTTTAGGTAATGCGATGCTGCGTAAAGAACGATCATTGTCAAAAGCATTTGCACCAATTGTTACTGCTTCAGGTAGATTAATTTCTTCTAAGGAACCACAAGTGTCAAATGCATGACTTCCAATTGTGGTTGCTTTTGGAAAATGAATAGTTCTAAGTCGTTCTGAATTAGCAAATGCCTTGTCGCAAATTGTTGTAACATTTTCAAATATTGCAGCACCTAAATTGTCTGTGTCTTTAAACACACCATTATAAATTTCTGTTATATTATCATCTTTTACAACACCATCATCTAGATTTGACCATTTTACAAGTACTTTATTAAGCACTATTTTTCCATCAATATAAGGGAATGGATTATCATCATATAGACCAAAGGCATAGGGTTGGACGTATTTTAAGTTAGGTAAACTAATTCTTCTAATATCATTAGTTCGATTGAATGCCCCTCTGATTATTGATGTAACAGTGCTATCTGATATATCACCAAAAGCATCATTTCATCTAATAAGAACACCATTTTGAACAATCTTATAACCGGTTAAGGTAGATAATAAGTTATTTGTTAAACTATCAGGAAGTGGATTAGGTAATGTTGTAACTACATTTTCTAATTTTGGAAATTCAATTTCGCTAATTGAAAAATTATAACCAAGTCTAGCATCACTGACAGCAACCAATGTAGTTGCATCAGGGCAAACTAATTTAATTCCACCAATTATGCTTCCATCTTTGTTAACTAATTTTAGTTTTTTACCTTTTGTTTTGTATATGTTATTTAAATATTCAGGGGTAATTTCTTTCACATCTTTAATGGTTAAAACATTGTCTTTAGTGTTATATGAGATATTTTCGTCGGTTGTTATAGGACTAACTGTAGGTGTGTCCTTGTCTCCGGTTCCTTTACCTGGTTCTTTTTTGCCTGGCTCTGGTGTTGGCACTACAGGGCGAGGCTTTTCTTTATTATCATTATTATGATTGCAAGATCCAGCTACCAATGGTAAAGTGGCAACGCTTGAAATTGAAGCTAATGATAATAAGATAAATAATTTATTACGTTTCATATTTATGACTTTCTTTCTAAAGGCGCTCAATTATAAATAATTGAGCAATATTTTGTCCCTTTCAATTATTATTTCACTTCTGAGAAAAAAATCAAGGTACTAATAACTCTATATCATAGGAACGGATGTCAAAAATATTGCTTTAATATTGTATTTTAGTTAATAAACTAAAATAAAAAATATAGCATCCAAAGAATGAATACTACATCTTTATTACATTATTTAAATTGATTTAATTTAGGTGTGTTTTCAAATGCTTTATATCCTACTGTAGGGTTTTTAGCGAATGTAGCAGAAGCTAGATTTGTGTCATTTAAGAAAGCTGATTCACCTATTTTAGCAACTAGTGGAAGATTAATTGTATTTAAGGCAGCATTATTAGCAAATGCTTCTGATCCAATTGTTTTAGCTAATGGAATATTGACAGTAACTAATTTAGCATCATTTGCAAAGGCTCCATAAGGAATATTTACTAATTTGTTTAAGTCTACCTTTGTTAAACTAGTTGCATCTTGGAATGCTCTTTCACCTAAAGTAACTACATTAGGTAATGAGATCTCAGTTAAACTGCTTGTTCCTAAAAATGCACCATATCCAATTGTTTTAGCCTGTGGCATAGTTATTTTAGTTAAGCTAGATGCTCCAGAAAAGGCATTTCCACCCACTTTTGTAACACTTGGGAAATTAGCTTCTTTTAGGCTAGTTGCTCCAGCAAAAGCAAATGCTTCAATAGTTTGAACACTATCCATAGTTACTGTTTTTAAGTTTGGTAAGTTAGCAAACATATCTTTGCTAATTGTAGTTACTTTTGGCAATGAGATGCTTTCTAATGCAATCGCATCACTAAATGCACCACTTCCTAAAGTAGTTACCTTAGGTAAGTTTACCTTGTTTAATTTAGCTGCAAGTCCAAAAGCTGATGATCCAATTTTAACAGCACTTGGTAGATCAATGCTTTCAAGCATTTTTGCATTAAAGAAAGCACCATTTGAAATAACATTAACTTTTGGTAAGTCTAGTTTTGTAATGTTATTTCCATGTGTTCCAGCAAAAGCATATGAACCAATGAAGATTGCATTTGGAAGTGAAATTTCACTTAAACTTGGCGTATCAAAGAAAGCAAAGTCAACTACATTTTGTACTTTTGGAAGTTTAACTTGTGCAAGTTTGGTTGCTTCTTTGAAGGCTGACATTTGAACTTTTGTAACTTCAGGCAAGTCAATTTTGCTTAATCCGCTAGCACCATAGAAAGCATGTGGCCCAACTACTTTAGCCATTGGAGCTTGAATTCAGTCTAAAGCCTTAGCATTTGAAAATGCAAATGAACTAATTTCTATTACTTTTGGAAGAGATACTGAATGTAATTTTTCAGTTCTTGAAAAAGCACTTGAGCCCATTGTTGTTAATTCGGGAAGCTCAATCTTTTCTAGTGCATTAGCACCAGCAAAAGCACTATCGCCAATTTGAGTTACTTTAGGCGCATTTAGGTTTGTTAATGCAACTGCATCCTCAAATGCACTACTTTGTATTTCAGTGGCAGAAGGAATATCAAGATACCTAAGTGATTCACTGCCTTTAAAAGCATTAGCTTCAACTACTTGAGCATTTTGAAATGCTGCACGTTTAAGATTTGCTAGTTTGTCAAAGATATTTGCAGGTACCTTTGTTACATTAGGGAAATCAACTGCAACTAATTGATCTGAGTTTTCAAATGCACTTGGTGCAATACTAATAATATCTTCATCAAAAACATGCCCAGTTGCTTGAGCTCATTTAAGTAGCATACCATTTTGAATAACTTTACCTCTTAGGCCCGTTTGTGTAAAGGCATTGTGCTCTACTGTTTTAATTTTTGGTAATTCTACATTAGTTAACTTACTATCATTAGCAAAAGCATTAGCTTTTATTGTGTCAACTTTAGGTAATGAGATTTTAGTTAGCAAGCTTGCACCTTGCAGTGCACTAGTCCCAATTTCTGTTGCATTAGCAAGTGTTAGAGCTGTAATTGTACCATTGTTTTTAAAAGCATTAGGTGCAACTTTTGTAACTGTATCTTCACTTACTTCACCTGTTGCGTCACTTCACTTAAGTAAAATTCCATTTTGAACAATTTTACCTGGCATATTTGGTGTGTTTGAAATATCAAAACTATCATCAATCTTTTGCAAGTTAGGTAATTGAATAAATGTTAAATAAGTATTAATGTCTTTATTCCATTTAGCAATCTTGGTTATATCATTTCCTTCTAATTTAAATAAAACTAATGTATTGTTCTTTTTAAGTAGGTCAATGATAGCTTGCAAGACATTTTCATCAATAGTATCAATTCCTTTTAAAGCAACTACTCTATTTGCTTTGTCAAAATTGATGCTACCTTTAGTTCCTGATGCTAGGGCATATTCAGCACTAATTAAATTATTTGATTCATTTACTTTGTTTATTGGTTCTTTTTTAGTGTCTAAATCAGCTGAATTTTTATCTTTTTCATGGTTACATGAAGCAGCTACAATAGGTAAAACACTAACAGCTGAAAGGGTACTTAATAGTAAAAATTTCTTTTTCATATTACTCCTTAAAATAAATCAATTCACTAATATTAATTAATAATTAATCTTCAATATTATAAAAATAGTTATCTACATAATTATTTTTTCAAAATCTCTGAAAAAATCAAGCATCCAAAATCCCTACCAGCTAGCTTTTTATGAAAAAAATATTCTCCTAAATAATTCAACTTCTAGCACTTGAGAAAAAATGAAAATGTTTCTTTTTTAAGGGCTAAAACACAAGAAAGAAAAATTCCACTCCTAATGTGAGTGGAATGAAAGAATAAACACTGCTACAATGATTCCAACAAATAATGAAAAGAGTATAAAGAATCATTTTTTCTTTTCAATATGGTTGTGATAGAATTCTGGGATAAATTCAACAATTGAGGTAAATAAGAATATTCCTGCAATTGCTGCAAACATACCGGCTTTTAATCATCATAAATCATTGATTTTAGCACCTGCATAGGCACCAATGAGCATAAATGGTAAGAAGAGTGAAAGTCCTAAGAAGGAAAGTAGTAGTGATTTCACTTTACTAAATCCTGCTTCTCTTAATCTGAAGTAGAAAATTGATTCTTCAGGGAAAAGGTGAAGGATTAAAGAAATAAAGTAAGCTGTAGAAAGGTTGTTTAATTTACCTTCTGTTGCTAAAGATAAGTTATATCCAAGTAAAATTCCTTCAGGAATTCTGTGTGTAAGTAATAAAAGTAAAGCAATAACCTTCATTTTAGGTGAAGTTTTATAAATAATTGCTTCCTCTGCTTGAGCTAAGTTTTCTTCTTGACCAAAGATATAGTCAGGGTGTGCATGATCATGATAGTGATTATCATGATCATGGTGGTGAATGTATTTATCACCTGTATATAGTGTTTTATCTTTAAAAATAACTAAACTATTTTTATTTTCTTGTAAGACTTCAGCATTTTTCTTTGAGTGTACATGTCCAGCGTCATGATGGTGTTCGTGATCCCCATGTTCATGAACAAACACACTCATGTTTTTATCTTTTTTTAGTGCTTTATTAATTCGATAAGTAATAACAAACTTCAAGGTAAATGAAAAGAGTAATCCAACAATTAATCCTGTCACTACTGTTGCTATATTAAGGCCATAAACGATATTTTTATTTTCGGATGCACCTGGGTAATAATCGATTGCACCATGACTTGAAGTTTCAATACTTTCGCGTAAAAATCCAAATAAAGCTAAGGCAATAAAGAATCCAGTTGAAAATGCATATAAGTAAAATGTAAAACTTTTAAATTTGCGATCTTTGAGTCTGTGAAATAGAGGTAAAATGAATGATAGCAACGTTGGAATTGATAGCAATATTAGTAAGGTTACTAAAACTACTATAAAAGTTGCTAAATTTTGATTTCCTCCTACAGAATCAGTTAATCTAAGATATAAATCTTGTAGAGACATTATTCTTCTTTAACATCAATATTGTGATAAACGTCTTGAACATCATCATCATCTTTTAATTTTTCAACAAAATCAAGAAGTTTTTGTTCTTTTTCAGCGTCATATTCTACATACATATTTGGTAAGTAAGTTACTTCACATTGAAGATATTCATTAACACCTAGTGAAGATTCAATAGCTGATTTTAGATCTGAGAAGTTTTCAGGGGCTGTAGTAATAACAAATGATTCTTCAGCAACCTCAACATCATCAGCTCCATTTTCAAGAGCGACCATCATGATGTCATCTTCTGATACATATTGTTTAGAAATTTCAATAATTCCTTTTTTGTCAAAGGCAAATGGGATTTGTCCAGTTTTCCCTAGTGTTGCATTTTGTTTGTTAAAGTAAGCTTGAATGTTTGATTTAACTCTATTTAAGTTATCTGAAAGTGTAACAACGATAAATGTTGCTCCCCCACTAACTGTTGCGTTAAATACTGTTTCAACGAATGCGTTTGAGTTTTTATCTCCAGCAGCTTTTTTAATAGCTCTTTCAATATTGTCTTTTGGCATATTTTTTGATTTAGCTTTTGCAATAGCAAGTTTTAAAGCTGGGTTTGATTCTGGATCTGATCCTTTTTGTGCAGCTACATAAATTTCTTTTGATAATTTTTGGAATACTTTTCCTCTTGCTGCATCTTGAGCACCTTTACGGTGCATAATGTTGGCTGCGTGTGAGTGTCCTGCCATAATTTCTCCTTTATTTAATTTCTGATGGTTTATAGATTGCATCTCTCTTGTGTTGAGAGATTCTGTGTTTGTGTTCAATTTTATCAATGATATCTTGTGATAAAACTTTAGATATTAATTCTCTATTTTCAATGTTGTCTAAGTAAAAATCAAGTTGTGCATATGAAAAGCCAAGTTCACTTTCATCAGTTTGATTTTCTCATAGTCCTGCTGAAGGTGCTTTAGAAATAATTTCTTGAGGAACATTAAGTAATTGAGCTAAAAAGCGAACTTCACCTTTAGTTAATCTTGAGATTGGAAGTAAATCTACTCCTCCATCTCCATATTTAGTAAAGTAACCAATAAAAGTTTCATCTAAATTGTCAGTTCCAAGCACCAAGGCGTTTTTGTCTTGAGCTTTTGCATATAATGTTGTCATTCTTAATCTTGGTTTAATGTTAGCAATCGCAAGTGGATTGTTTACATTTACAGCATCATAAATGGCATTAAATGCTTTTGATAGATCAACTACTTCAAACTTATCATAAAAAGTTGCTTCTAATTTAGCAATATCACTTAAGTCACTGTCTAGCATTTGACCAACTGGCATCACGATACCATAGGTGCGTTGTGGCATTAAGTTTTTTGCAATAGCATAAACTAAAGCTGAATCAATTCCTCCAGATATACCTACCACAAAGCCTTCAGCTTTTGACTTTGCTAAGTAATCTTGTAAGAAATTATTAATAACTTCTAAGTATTCTAAAGCAGCTTGCTTGTCATAAATAGGCTTGTTATTTTCGTATCTTGTAATTTTACTCATACTAACCTCTAATATTTTAATATTGAAAATATCTAAAATTTTACTAAATTTTACATTTATACTTGCAAATAATTTATACCATAATTTTGAAGGTTTTATATTACTTTTTAGTAATTTAATACAGCTCAAACTAACCAAAATATAAAAGTTATAAAAACACTACATTTTTTAGGTATTTTTTAGCTTTTTAGATTTTTCATCAACTTTTTATAATAAAAGATATAATAAGAATCTATTACAAATAAGGAATAAATATGACAGATAATACAGTTGAAAATATTGAACACAATAAGAAAAATCTCTTGCAATTTAGCTGAAAGCGCACGCTAAGACCTAGTTATAAAATTGCTTTTAGTGGAATAATGCTTGCTCTTGCAATCATTCTTTCTCTACTCAGCATGTTTTTAAAATTTACTTCATTTTTAAGTTTTAATTTATCTTTAATTCCAATTTTTATCACCTTTACCTATATAGGATTAAATTATGCCTTAATTGTAGGCTTTTCTCGTTTTCTAATTATGCCTTTGATTGCATCTGCGCTGCCTTTTAGTTTGGGAGCTGGAGTTGAATATTTAGGGAATTTTATTGTATTTGTTTCACAACTGTTCTTTTTTGCATTTTTTTATTTATTATATAGAGTAGTTAATTGATCTAAAATTAGCACTCCACTAGTTAAAGTGATACTAGTCATGATACTTTCAGCCCTTGCAGTAAGTATTATTATGCCTATTTTAAATACCTTTTTATTTAACATAATTTACTTTCGTATTCTAAACGTAATTAGTAGCTTTAGCCTTAGCGAAATAGTAAAGAATTACAATAGTCAATTTAAAGGTTTCTTTTTAGGCATTCCTAACTACTACGCGGGCTCATTTACTGTATATTTTATTTTTAATTTAACAAACATCTTAATAAATTGCATTATAATTTATATATTTATTACATGAGAATATAAAACTAATTTTATATATAAAATTAGCTCTAAAAATACATATTAAACAAAAGGAGCGGAAATGGATAAGTTCGATTTTAAATTTATCGACAAAAAATGACAAGATAATTGACAAGAATCCAATTATTTTGAACCAAAAGAAGATTTTACTCTTCCAAAGAAATACATTTTAAGTATGTTCCCATATCCAAGTGGTAAATTGCACATGGGACACGTTAGAAACTATTCAATTGGTGATGCAATTGCTAGATACTATCGTCGTAGAGGTTACAATGTGCTTCACCCATTTGGTTGAGATGCTTTTGGACTTCCAGCTGAAAATGCAGCAATTAAACATGGAATCCACCCAAGAAAATGAACTTACGAAAACATTGATTCAATGGATAAGGAAGTTCAAAAGCTTGGTATTTCATTTGCTTGAAATTACGAATGCATTACTGCAGACTATGATTACACCAAATGAGAACAATATATCTTTATTAAACTTTGAGAAAAAGGTTTAATTTACAAAAAGAAATCACAACTTAACTGATGTGAAAATGACAATACTGTTTTAGCTAATGAACAAGTTATTGATAATAAATGCTGAAGATGTGATGGTGAAGTTATCCAAAAAGAAATGGATACTTACTATCTAAAAATTACAGCTTATGCTGATGAATTATTAGCTGACTTGCAACAACTTGAAGGGCACTGACCTCAACAAGTTTTAACTATGCAAAAGAACTGAATCGGAAGAAGTCAAGATTACAAACTTACTTTCGATCTTAAAGCTAACAAATTTAGTCAAGCTACTACATTAGTTGCTTATGAAAATAACTTAAATACAATTTCAAATATTGACTATGTAGCAATTTCAAATAAACACCCATTAGTAGAAGACTTAAAACAAGCTAACTACTTTAGCGACAATGAACTAGCATTATTAGAAGAAATCAATCTTAACTTTGTTAAAAAAGATTTCTCTAAGAAAATCATGCTAGCAACTCCTTTTGTAGCACTTAACCCATTTTCAAAACAAGAAGTAGCAGTGATTATTTCAGACTTTGCCTCAAATAATCCAAATAAAGAAGTTACATTAGTTTCAGCAACTAATGAAACCCAAAAAGCTTTCATGGACTTTAATAACTTAGCTTATGAATTAGATCATAAACAAGTTATTGATCCTTCTAGTCTTGAAACTGAAGTTAAATATAACTTAAGAGACTGAGGTATCTCACGTCAAAGATACTGGGGAACACCAATTCCACTTGTTAACTGTAGCAAATGTGGAACTAACCCTGTTTCATTAAACTCATTACCAGTACTTTTACCTGAAAAAGTTGCCTTTACTGGTCAAGGTAATCCACTTAACACCAATGAAGACTGACGTTTAGTTAAATGTCCAAAATGTGGTGAATATGCTCAAAGAGAAACAGACACGCTAGATACTTTCTTTGAATCAAGTTGATATTTCTTACGTTATACAACTCCTACATATTTAAGAGAAGACTATGCAATTGAGCCACAACATTTAGCTTACTGAAATTCAGTTGATGAATACATTGGTGGAATTGAACACGCAATCTTACACCTCCTTTATGCAAGATTCTTTACAAAAGCTTTAGCTGATGTTGGTTTAGTAAGCTTTAGAGAACCATTTAATAACTTAATTACTCAAGGAATGGTACTTAAAGATGGCGCCAAAATGTCTAAGTCAAAAGGTAATGTAGTTGAACCTGGAGAAATGATTGCAACTTATGGTGCTGATACTTCTAGACTATTTATCTTATTTGCAGCTCCACCTCAAAAAGAACTTGAATGAAGTGATTCAGGTGTAGTAGGCTGCTTCAAATTTATCAATCGTTTATTTGAACGTTCAAAAGAAATTGATGTAAATTCAAATTATAAAAACATTGATCCAGCTAGCTTAACTAGTCAAGAAAAGAAAGCTAGATATAAACTATACCTAGGTATGCAAAAGCAAATTGCAACTTTTGAAGATAGAAATAACAATTATTCTTTCAATACTTTAGTATCATGAACTATGGAAACCCTAAATGAGTATGATCAAATCACTCGTGCAGACTTAATCACTGAAATGTTCTATGTTTTATTAAACATTCTTGAACCATTCATTCCACACTTTGCTTGAGAAATTTCTGATCAATACTTTAATCTTGTTAACTTAAAAGACTTTAGCATTGATACTAAAGCTTTAGAACTTGATGAAGTTACTTATGGAATCACTATTAACGGTAAAGTTAGAGCTGAACTTCAAATTTCAAAAAGTGCAAGCAAAGATGAAGTCTTAGCTCAAGCTAAAACTATTGTTGCAAAATGGCTAGAAGGCAAAGAAATTGTTAAAGAAATCTTTGTTCCTGGCAAAATTGTTAACTTAGTAATTAAATAGAAAAGAGGAGAAATGCCAAAAAAACCAAATATAAAAAAATATAAATATCTTTCAACAGAAGAATTTATTGACGCTTTAGAAGGAATTAACTATTTTTCTAAGTATGATCACATCTTAAAAGAAGAATCTCAAATTGATGAACACATTCTAGAACGTTCAACTAATTCATTTGCACTAGTTGTATCTGCAAAAGAAATTACTGGTATTGATGGATTCGGTGTTATTGAAGCTAGATATGATGACAATCAATTCGAAAGACTATACGAGTTCTTCCAACGTATAGATATCGAAAATCGTGAAAACACACTTGTTATTTGCTTCGATATGCTACGTCTTGGAGAAGAAACCGGACTTACAGAATATGAATTCAAGATGAGTCCATGTGTTTATGTAAAACCTATTAAATTAGAATTAGTCCCAGACCAACTAATTTATAGATTTACATTTAAACCATTATCAAACTTCTCACTATTACAAACAGTTGAATTAGATGAAGTAACTATTGATGGTGAAACTTTTGAAGTTCCACTTTTTGGGGCTCAAGGAATTAGAGATGTGCCTCAATTATTACCATGAAGAGAATTTGCTAATACTCCTGAAGAAGTTAAGGTAGTTAGAAACTTTATTCAAACAATTAAAGATTTAAGTACTCCAGGTCACCCATTCCCTAATGGAATGACTGAAGAAGATCCATTAAGTCTAATCGATCGTGAATTTGTAACTTTCAAACCTCACTTATTAGGCAGAACAAGATATACAATGGCTGAAGTTGAAAACATCTTCCTAAGCAACATCGATTCAAGAATACCTAAATCTTCAGATCAATACGTTTATGAAGAAATGGCAACAATTATCAACTTCCTTGATCCACTTTTCTTTAGAATTAAATTTGACTTACTTGATATTTATACTCAAGATCGTCAAGGCCCAATTGAATTCATTATTTCTCAAATTACTGAGTTAATTACTACTCAAATGGAAGTAAATAGTGATATTAATAATAAATTAACTCAAAAATTAGGTAAACAACAACAAGAATTTATAGTTAGAGAAAAAATTAAACAATTACAAGATTACCTTGAAGAAATGGGTTCTGATGCGATTGAAGATGATTTTACTAAAACTATTAAAGATGAAAAATTAAGAACAATTTATCCAGAATCAGTTATTAAGCTAATTGCAGAAGAAGATAAACGTTCTTCAGAAATGATGCCAGCATCTCCTGAAGCTGCAATTTCTAAAAACTATACCAATACCCTTAAAAAATTACCTTGAAGAAAAGTTCAACGTGAATTATTAGATATTAAAAATGTTAAAGAAACTCTAGACCAATATCACTATGGGCTAGAAGAAATCAAAGAAAGAATTCTTGAATATCTTGCTGTTTTAATTAATACTAAGAAACAAAACAAGAATAAAAATGAATACACAATCATTGATAACGAATACTTAATTGATCACGACCTTTTCAAAGAAAATGGTAAAAACTTACAAGATAAATACAATAATGTTCCAATTTTAACTTTAGTTGGTCCTCCTGGAACTGGTAAAACATCTCTTTCAAAAGCTATTGCTGAAGCTTTAGGAAGAAAATTTGTCAAGATTTCTCTTGGAGGGGTTCATGATGAATCTGAAATTAGAGGTCACAGAAGAACTTATGTAGGGGCAATGCCTGGAAAAATTATTAAAGGGATTACTAAAGCTGGTGTATCAAACCCAGTTATCTTACTTGATGAAATCGACAAGATGGCTTCAGACTTTAAAGGTGATCCAGCTAGTGCAATGCTAGAAGTACTTGACCCTGAACAAAATACAAAATTCCAAGATCACTATCTAGAACATGAATATGATCTTTCTAAATGTATTTTTATTGCTACAGCCAACTACTTTGACAACATTCCACCTGCCCTTGTAGATAGAGTTGAAATTATTGAACTTTCAGCCTACACACTAAGCGAAAAAGTAAATATTGCTAAGAAATACTTAGTTCCTAAAGTTCTTGAACAATCAGGTTTAGGAAAAAGAATGTTCAAAATTTCTGATGAAGCATTAGAATACATAATCAAGCACTATACAATGGAAGCTGGAGTTCGTGGTCTAAAACGTACTCTTGACAAAATTGCTCGTAAAATCGTGCTTAAAAAACTTAATGACCCAGATATTACTTCATACAAAATTGAAATCAGTGATTTAGAAGAATTACTTGGTGTTATTAAATACAAAGATGAAGAAAAAGAAGAAGATAACCTTCCAGGTGTAGTAACAGGTTTAGCTTACACTTCATTTGGTGGATCTACTTTACCAATTGAAGTAACTACTTATGAAGGTAAATCAGAAATTAAACTTACTGGTTCTTTAAAAGAAGTAATGCAAGAATCAGCTCAAATTGCTTTAACATACGTTAGAGCAAATGCAAAACACTTTGGTGTTGATAAGTTTGATTTTGAATCTAACACAATTCACATTCACGTTCCTGAAGGTGCTGTACCAAAAGATGGTCCATCTGCTGGTGTAACATTTACTACAGCAATTATTTCAGCTCTTTCACAAAGAGTAGTTTCAAACGAAATTGGAATGACAGGTGAAATTACCTTACGTGGAAAAGTGCTAGAAATTGGCGGATTAAAAGAAAAATCATTTGCAGCCTCATCTAAAGGCTTAAAACGTATCTTTATTCCTGCTGGAAACGTTAAAAATCTTAAAGACATTCCACTTGAAATTAAAGAAAAATTAGAATACATTCCTGTTAAAAATTACGAAGAAATCTACCAAGTAATTTTTGAAGGAAAAGAACCTAACGAAATTATTACTTTTAAAAAATAGATAAGTTATGGAAAAACAATTCACAGAGAAAAGTTTTACATTCTTTACTATAAACTTTGTTATAGGTGTTGGTTTTATAACCACTATATCGCAAGTGCTAAAAATCTCTTATTGAGGTTATTTAGTTCTCTTATTAGCTGGCTTTTGTGTATTTGGAATTGCTTTAGCCTATTCACGCCTAGCCAATACTTATAATGATCATTATGGAGGCTCATACTCTTTTGCTCGTCACATTGATGATGAGGTAGCAAAAAATAAAGCTACACGTTCTAAAAATAAATTTTTAGATAACTTAGTGTTCTTTGTTGGATGAAATCAATTCATCCAAATGCCTTTATTATCAGCCATTGCCCCACTATTTTTAGTGGATGCAATTGAGCTAATAATCCCAGATCGCGATCAATTTCCACAGTATGATTTAGTTATGTGAATAACTCGTGGAGCTTCAATAGTTTTATTCATAATTATTATTGCAATCTCTACCATAGGCTTAAAAACTAATAAAAAAATCATTCTGATCGCCTCATCATTTAAATGATTTATCCTACTTTTAGCCCTTATCATTATGATGGTAGCTGTGGCTAAGGCATCTTCTCAACCAGTTATGGCAGTTAGTCAGGATCAAAAACTTAATGTTATTTCTCCAAGGCTCATAATTTCCAATACATTATTATTTATGTATGCTTTTGCTGGTATTGAAGATGTTTCTTCAATGGTCAAAGATGTTAAATTTAAAAATTTCCGTAAAATTCTGCTTATTTCATTTGCTGTAATTTTCTCATTCTATTTAATATTTTTCTCACTCTACTTATTTTTACCAAATGAATTAAAACCTCAGCCAAATAGTAACATTAATATTTCAGCTATTTATACCTATGGACTAGGTAGCGCTGGTGTTATCTTATTTATTATTGGATTCTTATGTAATGATCTTAGCTTCAAGCTATTTCAAAGTGCTTCAACAGCTCGAAGAGTTGTTCCACTAGCTGAAGATGGTTACTTACCAGCTTCTTTAGCTAAGCAAAACAAAAATCATGAGTTTAGAAATGCAATCGTTTTTACTACAATAATCATTTTAGTCTCTATGGTTATTTTATGAATCATTCCTTCAATCATGCAGAATGATAACGATAAAAAAGACTTCTTTGATGGAACTATTATTGCTTGTTCAACTGCACTCTTTATCGAGGATATTATTACCTTTAGCACAGCCTTTGTCCTAGAAGGCAAAAAACGTATTCCTCGTATACCAGTTTGAGAAAAAATAGTTTATGGACTAGATTTAATTGCAATTATCTTTTTACTAGTTTTATTCTACTGTCCATGAATTATAGGTGATACTTGAGGAATTAAGAATACAGTAGCTATTGTTTCTTACTTAGTCTTTGTGCTATTTGGTTTCATTTTAAAAGCCTGATATCACTATAATGTGTCACACTTAATCAAAGAAAAAATGAGATTAAAGAAAACTCAAAAACAATAATTTCAAGCCTACGGGCTTGATTTTTTATTTTCTTATCTGGTAAAGATTCCTGCTATCTTATCATTTATAAGTTTATAAGATTTATTCTTAAATATAACTCTTATTCTTTTGGCTCTAGCATATAGTATTAAAAAGCTATGCAGCAACATGGCACTGTTTAGTTGGGAAATGATTTTTACTTATTTAAAGTAGTAGAATAAAGATATATAGAAAGAAGAATTATGAAGAAAAGAAATATTTTAATTTTATCAAGCGTTTCAGCGCTTGGGGCTATCTTGCCAGTTAGTGTTATTTCTGCTAGCACTAATGAAATCAATAAAAACCCTGATGAAAATGTTAAAGCTTTGCAAGCTCAGTTGCGTGAAATTTTAAAGAAAATAGACTTATTAATTTATCCAATTGATATGGATGCTTTTAATCACGCCATTGATTCTATTCCTAATGTTGCTCAAGAAGAACTAGATAAAATTTCAAAAGTTATTACAAATGATATAGAAATAGCTAAAAGTGTATCTTGATTAAAATATTCAGCAATTTATTCTATACCTGCTGAATATTTACCAAATATCTACAGTAAAATTGATCAATTTTATGCAACTATTAATCAATCATTGGCTCAATTAAGTGATCAACCAACAGCAAATTTAGCTAATGAAGTTAAAAATTTTACAGATAATGACTTTACAACAAAATCACGTGCATTTCGTGAATATTATAATACTCATATAGACAAGCTTAATAGCAATACTTTAGGTTCCTTGAGTTATAATTTTTATCAAAACGTCCGTTCATGAATGCAAGTGCCACCTATGACTGCACAACAATTTATTGATACCTACAACACCTTGATAAATATGAATGCACAAATGCAAAACTATAATTTATATGTATCATCAATTAATTATATGCTTACTAATAATTTCATGTTTCCTGGGTTAGGTTCTGGCCCTCAAGCAGCAGCACTTAAACAAGCTAATAATAACCTAGCAAATGCCTTTCCTAACAAATCAGGCCCTTATAATGCCCAACAAATTGCTCAAATTTGACAAAATATTACTGATTGTACAACAAATGCAATAGCTGCATCTAAGGACTTTTATACCTTTGCAGTAGACTTGCAAGTTAAAAATGGACTATTTGATCAAACTGTAGCAGATAACTTTATATCAAAAAATGTAACACCAGCTACTACATTGAATGATATCAATAATATATATGCTCCATATAATGCCCTTATTACCATTTATACTGGTGTGCAAACAATTAATCAAGTCAAACCATTTCTTGAAGCTTTAGAAAAAGAAAAACTTGTTTCATATTGTCCTGATGAATATGCAGAATTAAAACAACAATATGAACAATATAAAAACTTAGATCCTACGGCTCCAAATGCCTTACAACTGGCAACTCAATATCAAAACAACATCTCATCAACTCTTCAAGGACTTACTGCAACTTTACTATCAGCTGCCTTTCCACAAAATCCATCCATTCCAAATGCAATGGGCACACTTTATATGAATTCAACTAATAAAATTATGAACTTTGAAATTGCAAGTGGCGTTACTTGAGCACAACAAGTACGTGAACAAATTGATATAGACACAGCTCTTATTGATAAATTTAATAACTTGCAAACTCAATTATTAATCACTACAGTTGGTCCAAGTTCGCCAGCGCAACTTAGTCCAGAACAACAAGCTAAAAATAAAGAAATTAATCTTAATTACAACTTATCTACAAGTAATGTTCAAACAGAATTCCTCAATGCTAGAAATACTGTAGAAAACTATATTACTTCAATTAACGATGGCTCAACTCAAAACCTTTTAGCTAGCGATATAGAACAAGCATTAGCTCAACTTAATGAGGCACTAAATACTTTAAATGGATTTAGTATTCTACAAGACATACAAAATTCAATTGATAAACTTAAACCACTTGTAACAAGTGATGCAATTGACCTATTATTAAAAGAAAAGGCTCAATTGCAAAACCACTTCCAAGCTCAAAGTTTAATTAATAAAATTGCTGCTCTAAGTACAAATATCACGCAATTCCACACATTCATGAATTCTGGTCTTTATGCTACTATGGCTCAATTGAGTAACTATAACTACCAAACAATGTTCAAATTAGCTAATTATAATGCTTATGATACATACCAAAATGATTTAACTCAATCAACTATTTATACAACTTGCAAAGCCTTTGTAGATTCAATTGCAGATCAAGTATCAGTTTTATTTGATAGCAGCAGTATGAAAATCAAAATTACTAACCCTGATTTAATTACAAAATTCATTAATCTAGTAACCTATGAATACAATGCTGAAAGCTTACTTATTCCTACTTATTGAGCTGGACTAAATGCTTCAGTATCAGCATTATTACAACAAGCTAGCTCAATTAATGATCAAAATACAATTGATCAAATTAATAATCTTAGCTTAAATATTACTAAATACTCAGCAGCTAAAGACTTAAGCACAGTACCTTACTTCTTTGCACTTAAAGCTGGATTCAATAGCATGCTAACAACTTATTATACTTCTCTCTTTGCTAGTGATAAGTATCCAAATCTTTCTCAAGAATTACTTAATAGCTATATTGTAGAAGCTAAAAGTGGTACAAAAACATTAGCTAACTTATTAAACCAAGCTTCAAGCACTAGCCAAGATGCTAATAAACTTGTAGCAGTATTGCAACAAGCTAGAAATGCACTTCCAGCCAATACCACTAGTGCCAATAACTTAAGCAATCTTAATACTGATATTTATAACAAGATTTTAAATAGCAACAATCAAGTATTGCCTAATGTTTTAGATGTAAATATCAACACGTATATTACTGCCCTTAATAACTGAATGCTACAAAATCAACGTATTAGCGCAATTGAATTACTTAAACCATTAAGCTCATTAACTGCAAGTCAAGTAACCTATTTTACTAATGAAATTAATCAAGATGCAACTCCTGAAAGTATCCAATACAGCTTGCAACAAGCTAAATTGTTATACCAAGCCATGGATAATGCTCTTGGAGCTGCTAACAATTATAAGACATTAGACAACCTTAAAGCCTTTGCTGCAGCAAGCAAAGATGTAATGCAAGCTATTAAAAACGCCTATGATCAAATAGATAGTCTAACTCAAGAAAGCTATAATGGTCTAAGTGCAATTAAAATTAATCAAGCTGCTAATAATTTAAATAACTTACTAGATAACTATAAAGCTCTTGTTCCGGTTGTTCCTAAACCAAGCCCTAAACCTACTCCAGTTCCCGAACCTAAGCCTACACCTGTTCCAGTAACTCCAGCTCCTAGTCCAGAAAAAGATAATACAACTCCAACTGTAGATAATAATCCAACTAATAATTCTTCTCCATCAATTTGATATTGATTACCTACTGTTATTGTTGGAGCTTTAGCAGGAGTATTTGGTACAATCGGATCAGTCTTTAAACGTAAGAATAAGAAATAGTCGGTTGCCCGACTTTTTTCTTGCTTATTGCTAGATATAAAAATCATACCCGGAGGCATGATTCATTAATCTAATTCAATATCATTAATAAATGTAGCTTCTTCACTATCTTCATCTTCAACTTTTGTTTCAGGTAAGCTAGCTGTGTATTTACATTTAGGGAAGTTTTTGCAAGCTACAAAGGCTTGATTTTTCTTATTAAATCTTTCAACTAAGATACCACCATCCATTGGACATGGAGTATCGAATTCTTTAAGTGGGAAAGTATAAGTTTCAATTTTGCTATCTGCTTTTTCAAATTCAGTTACAAACTTGTCTCAGAAATCTTGCATAACAAGGTCTTTGCTAATTTGAGCTTCGGCAATTTGATCTAATTCAGCTTCAACATGAGCTGTATAGTCTTCACTAATAATAGTAGGGAAGCCAGAAATTAAATCTTTAAGCACAATTTCACCAAATTGAGTAGGTACTAAAGCATTAGCTTCTTTAACTGCAAAGTTTCTATCTTTTACAATTTTAACTGTAGCAGCAAAGGTTGAAGGTCTACCAACTTTAATATTGTCTAGCGCTTCAATTAATGACCCGTCATTATATCTAGCTACAGGTTTAGTTTCATGGTCTTCAAAGATAAAGTCTTTAACTGGTACAACTTGATTAACTTGATAGTTTGGATCAATATCTTCACTTTCTTTACCTGTAACAACATAGTATCCATCATATTTAATCTTAGAATACGAATTTCTAAAAGTATATGAGCCATTTTGGTAAGTATATGAAGTTACTTCTCTAATTGGTTGCTTAATTAGTGCTTGTAATGTATTGTCATAAATCATTTTATAAATCTTAAATTCAGATTCAGTTAGATTATATAAAGCTTTAGCACTAGTTGGAGTTAGTTCAATATGAGTAGGTCTAATTGCTTCATGGGCATCTTGATCTCCACTAAATCCTTTAACTTCACTAGCAATATAATCCTTACCTCATTTTTTCTCAATATAGCTATGTGCTTGGTCGATAAAGTCTTGTGATAAACGAGTAGAATCAGTTCTTGGGTATGAAATTAGCCCGCCATCTCCAAATCCTTCATAAAGTTTTTGTAAGACATATTGAGTAGTTTGAGATGAAAGTGGTGACTTACGGTAAATTACAGCTTGCTTGAATGGTTGCATTGCTGGCACTTTTCTTTCACTAACCTTAACATCAGTTACTAATAATTCTTTTTTAGCTGTGGCAAAGTAGTTTTTGAATTCTTCAAGTTGAGATCCAATGATTCAGTCTTTTCTATCTCCAGTTACACTAGCATCAAAATAGTAAGCAAAATTGTCTTTACCAAGTTTAGCTCCAAGGGTAGCATATTTCTCTGGAATGAAAGCTCTAATTTCATTTTCACGATCAACAATGAGTTTAAGAGCAATACTTTGCACTCTACCAGCTGTAGGTGTTCCAGGTGCTTGTTTTAGCTTAGTACGCATTAATTTAGAAAGTCTAAAACCAATGATTCTATCTAGCATTCTACGTGCCTTTTGTGCATCAATTAAGTTATAGTCTAATTCTAATGGTTTAGCTAAAGCTTTTAAAATAGCATCTTTAGTAATTTCATTATATTTGATCCGAGAATATCTATCTTGTAGCTTTAAATATTCAACTAAGTGATATCCAATTGCTTCCCCTTCACGGTCAGGGTCAGTTGCAATATAAATGTGGTTAGCATTTTTAACAGCTGCCTTTAATTGTGCAATTACTTTTTTCTTAGTTGAGTCAGCACTATATTCTGGTTCTCAATGTTCCATATCAATTCCAAAGCCATAAGTTCCAGTAGTTTTCATTTTTAAAATGTGGCCTACACTAGCGATAACTTCAAAGTCATCTCCAACATACTTTTGAATTGTATTTACCTTATTAGGTGATTCGACAATAATTAAATTCTTTGTTCCCATAATTAGTAATAACTATACCTTTATTTTTTGAAATTGATAAATATTTTTTTAAGATTTTGCATATCTTGTCTCCTTAATTATTTATTTAATAATTAAAAAGATAAAGAAAAATGCTTATGCAGCATTTACTTAATTAGATTATTATATAGTTCATTAACTTTGCTCATTAATTCAGTTACATTAGCTGTTTTAAAGACTCTATCTTCATAAACAATCTTTCCATTAATGATAGTAGTATAAACATCTTTACTATTAGTTGAATAAACAAGTGAGTTAATAATATTAGCTTTTGGTGTATGGTTAATATTATTAATATCAACTAGGATTAAATCAGCTAAAAAGCCAGGTTCAACTTTTCCTAAGCTTTCTTGCATGTGTAATGCTTTAGCTCCATTAACTGTAGCCATCTTTAATGTTTCTCAAGCCGGAAGTAGTGTTGGTTCAGCAAAAACACCTTTTTGAATTAGTGAAGCAAACTTCATTTCTTCAAACATATCTAAATTATTATTCGAAGCAGCCCCATCTGTCCCAAGACACACATTAACTCCTTCATCAAGTAATTGAGCTACTGGTAAAATACCTGAAGATAATTTTAAGTTAGAACATGGGTTATGTGCAATTGAACATCCCACACGTTTAACTAATTCAATATCGCCTTGAGTTAGATGTACCCCATGAGCTACCACAGTTCTATTAGTTAAGTTACCTGTTTCATAAGCTTCTTGCAATGAGTTAATGCCATATTTAGCAATTGCATTTTTAACTTCAGCTTTAGATTCATTTAAGTGAATGGTATGTAAGCAACCTAATTCTTTTAATAATTGTGCACAAGCAACTAAATCTTCTTCATCATTAGTATATACTGAGTGAGGAGAGACAATTCCTTGCACTAGATCACTGTCTTTATATTTATTATATAAATCTCTTGTTTCTTGTAAATTTCTTTCAAGTGAATCTCCAGTAATTCCAGTTCCTAAGAAAGCTCTAATATTTACTTCACTAGCAGCCTTGGCTACTTGAGTTTCTTGAAAATACATATCTAAAAAGGTAGTAGTTCCGCTAGCAATCATTTCTAGCATTCCAAGTTTAGCTCCATAGTAAACTTCTTGTGCCCCCATTTTGGCTTCAACTGGGAAGATACAATTAAATAATCAATCTTCTAAGTTAACATCATCAGCATGGTTTCTTAATATTGTCATTGCAATATGAGTGTGGCAATTAATTAATCCTGGCATTAGCACATTACCATGAGCATCTATCACTTTGTCAGCTTGAAACTCTGGATCTAAATCTTGAGTCACATTAACTATATATTTATCTTCAATATAGACATTTCCATCATAAATAACTTTATTTACATCATCCATTGTAATAATTGTGGCGTTTTTAATTAATATTTTCATTTAAACTCCTAAATATTTATATATAAATATTATTATATTACTTATTCCTTAAGTTTATGTGTAAGAAAAGAGGGCATTTTGCTTACTTCTAGCATTGCTGTGATACAATTAATTTATAACAAGTTAGCTTGAGATGGAAGGATTTATGCAAAAGGAAAAATTAGTACCAGCTATTAGGTTTAAAGGGTTTGATGAGGAATGGAAAGATATTTATTTATCACAGGTGGCTTCAGTTATAACTGGAGGAGAACCTCCAAAGCACTATTCAAAAACTTTTAATCATAAAAAGAATTTTATATACCCAGTATATTCTAATGGTTATGATGAAAACGCTTTATGAGGTTATGCTGATACATATAAAGTGGATAAACCAAGTATTACATTTTCTTCTATAGGAACATTAGGCTTTCCAACAATAAGGTTAGAACCTTACACACCAATAATTCGTCTAAAAGTTATACTTCCTATATTGAATCAAGTTGACTTACAATATCTAAAATATGCCTTAGATCAGTCAGATTTTATGACAAACGCAAGTGGAATTCCTAACATGAATGCAGATCAGGTTAAGAACATAATTATTAATTCTACAGATATTAACGAACAAAGAAAAATTGGATTATTATTTAATAATATTGATCAATTACTTCTATCTCAAAGGTCAAAACTAGAAAAACTTCAAACAATAAAACAATCATTATTAAATAAAATGTTTGCTTCATATGATCAAAAAACGCCAGAAATAAGGTTCAAAGATTTTCTAGATGCATGAAATCATAAATTAGTAAAAAGTTTGGGTTACATTACTACAGGTAATAGTAATACTCAAGATAGTGATGTAAATGGTGCTTATCCATTTTTCATAAGATCTGATAAACCTTTAAAAAGCAATAAATATCTTTATGATGAAGAGGCTGTTATTACAATTGGAGATGGTAATATAGGTAAAGTATTTCACTATGTTAATGGAAAATTTGACTTACATCAAAGATGCTATAAAATATCAAATTTTACCGATGTTTTAGGAAAGTATTTTTATTGATATTTTTCATCTAATTTCTATGATAGAGTCATAAGAATGTCAGCTAAGGCAACAGTTGATTCAGTTAGATTAGAAATGATAGCAGATATGGAAATTTACTACCCATCTAACAAGAACGAGCAATCTAAAATTTCTACACTCTTAGATGGTCTAGACTCTCTTATCCATTCTCAAGAGCAAAAACTTGAAAAGTTAAATAGCATCAAGCAAGCTTTATTGGAAAAGATGTTTTGTTAATATAGTTGCAATTTTGGCAGCTATATTTTTTATATTCCTTGCTTATTTATCTCATCCCCAAAGCAAGATTTTTCCCTCAATTTCTATATAATAGACTGAAAAAATAGGCTGAAAAATTGAGCTATATGTTAAAATATACAATTATGGAAACAACTATGTATAACTCTTTGATGCAAATCAAACAAAAACACGATGAATTAGAAAAACAACTTCAAGATCCAGAAGTTATTAATGATATTAAAAAGTACACAAAATTAAACAAGGAGATTAACTCAATTCAAGATATCGTAGATGCTTTTAATAGCTATCTAGAAGCAGAAAGCAATTTAAAGAATGCTAAAGAAATGCTTAAAGAAAATGATGACGAGCTAGTTTCATTAGCTAAAATGGAAATTGCTGAATCTGAAGGCAAAATGCAAAAGCTAACTGATGAATTAAAGATTTTAATTCTACCTAAAGATGAAAACGATGATAAAGACGTTATCGTTGAAATCCGTGGAGCAGCTGGTGGAGATGAAGCTAACATTTTTGCTGGAGACTTATTTAGAATGTATTCTAAATGAGCTAGTCAAAATGATATGAAACTTACTTTACTTGAATCTTCTGCAGCTGAAGCTGGTGGATTTACTCTAGTTGTCTTCTCAGTTAAAGGAGATAAACCTTATTCAAAACTTAAGTTTGAATCAGGAGTACATAGAGTACAAAGAATCCCAGTAACTGAAACAAAAGGTAGAGTTCATACTTCAACAGCTACAGTTACAGTTATGCCTGAAATAGATGATGATATCAACATTGAAATTAAATCAGAAGATGTAAGAATTGACGTTTATCGTTCAAGTGGTAATGGTGGACAATCAGTTAACACAACTGACTCTGCTGTTAGAATTACTCACTTACCAACTGGAATTGTTGTTACTTGTCAAGAAGGTAAAAACCAAATCCAAAACAAGGATATTGCCTTTAGAGTGCTTAAATCTAAGTTATATGACATTGAACTTCAAAAGAAACAAGCTGAAGAATCAGGTTACCGTAAATTAGCTGGTTCTGGAGCTAGAAGTGAAAAGATTAGAACATATAACTACCCACAAGATAGAGTTACAGATCATAGAGTTTCTTATTCAACTAGCTTACTTCCAGTTATGGAAGGTAAGTTAAATTCAATTATTGATGCACTACTTGCTGAAGAGCAAAATGAAAAAATTGCTGAAGCAGGAATTTAATTAATGCCTACAAAAGCAGATTTATTACTTGAAAAAAGAAGATATGGTTTACCTCAAACTGTATCTTCTTTTGAATTAGAGCTCCTTGAGCAAGGGATGCCAGTGCAAAAAATTATGGGCTACGTTGATATGCATGATGTTAGAATCAATGTTAACCATAAAGTTCTTATTCCACGTTATGAAACTGAAGAATTAATTTTACTTGTTGAACAAGCATATCAAAATAGAAATAACTTGCAAGCGCTTGATTTATGCACTGGCTCAGGTTTTATTGCTATTGCATTAAAGAAAGCTAATCCAACTTGAAGTTTAACTGCTAGCGATATAGATTCAGAAGCTATAGCGCAAAGTGGTGAAAATGCCTTAAGCAACCATGTAGATATTAATATTATTCAAAGCGATTTATTTAATAATATAGAGCAAAAATTTGATGTAATTGTTTCAAATCCACCTTACATTCAAGAAAGTGAGCAGCTAGATGCTAGTGTAATCAATTTTGAGCCACTACATGCCTTATATGCTCCCCAAGATGGTTTTTACTTTTATCAAACAATTATTGAACAAGGACAAAACTACCTCAATCCAGGTGGCAAAATCTTTTTTGAAATTAATCCTTTTCACAAACAATATTGAGAACAACTTCAAGCGAAATATCAAATTGAAATTCATAAAGATATGGCTGGCAAAGATCGCTTTGCTATTGTATCATTTAACTAATTCACTCTTAGAGTGGATTTTTATTACTGATTTTATTTCTGATAATTTGCCACTTTCATTTGACTAACAAACTAATAGAGTTATGCTTTTTTAAATTGAAAATAGGTTATTTTTCTCTATAATTTTTATAACAATAATAATGCTATACAACATTATTCAATACAACTTAGGAGATAGATATTAATGGTTTTTCTTATACTAGGAACAATAATTATTTACATTCGATTTTTTAGTAAAACTAAGATATTTAGTCACTTTGTAAAGATAGTCTTGCCTAAAATTATGAAAAATAAAATTATGGTTCAAAATACTTTCTTAAAATGAATGAATAGAAAAATAATAATCTATGTGACTTTAGCAATGGTGGAATGAACTATTGGTATTGGTCTTGGTTCTATTGCTTTAAAAATAACAATCTACAATTATGAGCCAAATAAAATTAATGAAACAATAAAACTTTTAATTAGAATTTTTAGTCTAATAGATATATTTGGTAGCTTATCTCTAACTATAATTGCGGTGGAATATTTTAATTTATTAAGTCACCTAGTTAAAATTAGAATGCAAAATGCTTCAAATTATGATCAACAAATCCTTGATAGTTTTTTCATTTCTTCAAATGGCAAAAATGACCAAATAGATTACAAACAATTATCAAATAAAATAATCTTATTACCTATAGAAAGCAAAAAATTAATTCAAAAAGTAAAGTTAAATAAGTATCTAAACAGTCGAAATAAAATGTGAAACTATTGTGCCTTAATTTTTTGTAATAATTATCTGATAAAAGGAAGCAATTTAGTGTTAGAACCAAGTAAACTGCAAAAATACTATCAAGAAAAGATCAATTGTATTTCTGGGGAGAAATCATGTTAGGTTCATTGGGAATAATAGCTTGTTTCATCTATCTGTTAGTCTCTAAAAATAAAATTCTTTTTGTATTATCTTCAGCTTCTGCGAAATATTTCTTGTCAAATAAGATAAAAATCAATAATAAAAGCTTTAACTTCATTTTTTCAAGATTACTCCTTGCTATTGGAATTTATTGTTTATTTATCTTACCTAGCATTTTATTTATAATCATATTTAATCTTTTATGAGCCAATAACATAGCACTTGAATATAAAAACATAAGTTGATTTAGTGCAATGCTTGTTGTTGACTATTGTACTGTAGCTATGACTTTCTTATTTATATGACTTAATATCTGATTAATATACAAGTTTGCTTACTGAAAATATAATAACAATAAGCTAAGCAATATTAAAACACTAGAAAGCGTAATCTTTGAAAGCAATGAAGCAAACCAAATTGTTTTTTCAACTCAAAGTAAAACTGATACTTATAAAGTTTATGGTTTCGATATTACTCAATATCTCACCAACAAAAATGCCACTTATGATGGAGCGAAATATGTAGGATTTTGAATTTCTGCGAATCGTTACTTAAATGGAAACAAATGGTGAAAATATTTATTACTTCTTATGCCACCAATTTATACAACTTTAAATGGTAAAAGAATTGAAATGACACATTATCAAAACTTTTATAATAAGCACTTTCTCAATATGGATTAGTAATTACTATGCAAAAGCATAGTTTTTATTTCTCTTCTAGAGTACTACAGCACAGCATTAAAAAACACAGGTTACCCCGTGTTAATTATTCATTCGCAATTTTATATTAAATATTAATTTACTAGTTAACTTTGAACATCCTATTTATTAGACTCATGTTTTTGCTCTTGTTTTCAAATGTAGTACTTAATATTAAAGAAATATTTTCGATAACCAAATTTATAGCTGTAGAAGAGTGAAATATATCTTCATAAAAGTCAACTATCGCTAGTCAAATATAGATAAGCTAAGGCATCAATAGAAAATTTAGTTGGGTCGAGTTTTCAATTCAGATCTAAATACTTTCCTTTTTTAAAGTTATCTCCTAAAACCATCCGAACAAAATAAAATGCAATTGATTCAAAGGCTGTAATACAAAATAGCATTATCACGTATCCGTATGTATCATCCTTTATAGCATAATGCGGGATGCAAAGTGGTAATAGTATTACAATTTGAACAATAAAAGCTATTGCAGTATACAATGCATTTGTATTAGCTATAGCATTTACTGTTTCAAAAACTTCTATATCAGATGGGGCCTGAAGTTTGATTTTAGCTTTATTGTTCATTATTTTCACCTTCAACAAATTCGATATTTAATGCTGATGCTATTTTTTTATAGTGACTAAATGGGTACATTGCCATTAATAATCTTCTATACAAAATAGTACATTTTGAATTCTTAGTAAATATGATAATTTGTATCAGCTCTTCAGTATCAACTTTTTTACGAGCTATTGCCCCAGTAATTAAAAATGAGATTATAAATACTAAAATTAAGGCTGCAAAGATAATTAAAATTGCATATAGTACATATAAGTAATAATTGTCTTTAAACATTTGTGTAAGGAATAAAATTAATCATATGATTAATTCTATCAGTAAAGCCACTGGTGATGCATACAGTAATCAAAGTATGATTTTGACAGTTGTAGCATATTTAAAAATATTGTCTTTTGTCTTTAGTTTAGTATGGATCATAATAGTCTCCAATTATTGGGTTGTAAATTCAAGCACTACATGTACCTGTACATGAGCTATTTTGATTTAATATAACTTCATAAATAAATGTTTGATAATTATCTAATAAAGTTGTTTCATATAGAGGGATGTCAGTAATATCTTTGATTATAATATTAAATTCATAAATTCATCTATTGATTTCATGTAACATTTTTTCTTGGATGTTATTATCGCTTAAAGTGCCACTATTGTGATCAATAGCCTCATAAATACATTTTTCGATTGCATTAATATTATTTTTTATATATTCTATGCCATCCTTAACAACTTGAGAATCTAAATCAAATTGCTTCTTAGTTAATTCTTGTATTTCGACAGACCCTTCTATAATATTTTTTACATTTAAAGGCACAGTTATAGAAGTTGCTATAGCCGATGGATCAAGAGTTATAACTCCCGCTATTTTTCTAATAAATGAAAATATTCCTCAAACAATCTTTCCAACTGATGGAATAATTGACTTGCTCGGATACTGATTATTTGTTATTAGCATATCCTTTCTTCCTTTTTCCAGTCGACTTATAGCATCCTTTAAATATCTAATTAAATCTTTTAAATAAAATTGTTCTTTCTTATCCATGCTTCTAGTAGACCAAAAATATTGTCTTGTTTTTAATGATGTTTTTAGAATTTCATACCCTAGAATGTTATCTAAATTTTTAAGAAACTTTTCTTTTGTTTCATTATCTATTCCTAGTTCTCTCAAATTAAGTTTTTTTAAGAGATCTACAAAGAGTAATAGGTGAATTTTTTCTTCTTCTGAATAATTTTCGGTTCAATTTTTATCATTTTCATGAACCATTTTATTATCAATAATTTGTTTTTCTTTCACTACTGGTTGATACGTTTTTGGTGTTTGTACAATCATTTGACTCCTTGCTCTGTTTTTTAACATTTGAAATATAATATTTTTCTATTGCACTAAAATCTATGGACCAATTTTGATTTATCTTCTTTAATGCGTATGAGGTATCATCATTAAATTGGTTGTTTAGCCATAATATATCTTGAATGCAAGCTTGTATGTCATCGAAATAAATAAAGTAATTACCAAAATTAAAAAGCGAATTTTTTTCGTTTGCCTCTTCATTATCTTCAGCATCAAAAAACTTTATAGCATAAGTATGAAATATTTTATAAATGATATTGATTTTTGATATAAAATCATTATAAATTTTGTGACTCGAAATATACAGCAATATTGAAATTAATTTAGGGGACATATTAGATATAACATCTCCAAAAAATATCTTAAAGTTAGTTAGTTCACTATATGGTGACATATAATAAATGAATATTTCGAAATCCAAATTATATTTAATCGCTTCAATTACATTATGTAGCATTTCATCATTATTAATATCAATTTTGTTTATTAAAAAATTTAGATCATTAATTGTTTGTATAGTTTTACTTCTCGTTTGTCTTTGTTGTAAAAATAGAATTCAAGAAGTGAAAAGCTGGCAAACTTTAAAAGCTAATATTCATTTTGGTTTTAAAACTTTAATATTATCAACTAGGGTAATCATACTGTTATCAATATTTTTATATTGCATGATTTCTATTTTTTTATTGTTAATTGTGAATTTTGTATAAAATTCATCTCTTTTATCAAGAAAAACTATAGAGCTATTGATAATTGAATCAACAATAATATTTTTCTCAATAATATCACCATTATTATAAATTAAGATGTCAATATCAGCAGCTTCTCTGTTTAGAAGATTTAACAATTTCAAGGCATAGCTTCCATGAACAACTATTTCATCTCGTTGCAGTAGTTTAAATATTGATTTATCCATATATTATTCCCCACTATTATTATATAAGCTACTCGTTCGAATTCTTATATTTTGTTATTGTTTCCACATTTTGTTCCATATTTTTAAAAATTTCTTCAAATAAAACTTTTTTATCGATAACAGACCAAATAATGTGTCTTTTAAATAACTCGTTCGAAAGAAGGGGTTATTTTTGTTATGATTAATTTAAATAAATATATAAGTAAACAATTGACAGAAGTAGGAAGACAGATGAAAGAATTAGCGCAAATTTTAGGTATAACTACAGAATCTATGATTGAACAATTTAACGACACTATGGAAAAAGAAGCGAAGTCTTTTATAAGAGAAGAAAAAGATTTAAATCCAGATAGCAATGTCAAAAGAAATGGTTATAGAGAATCCACAAAATATACTTTGAATGGAAAAATTACATTAAAAATACCAAGAGTAAGAGGTAAAAACTTTATTCCCAGTGCATTAGCAAAATATGAAAAATGCTCAAGGGATTTCGAAACTTTAATCGCAATACTTCTAGCTTCTTTCTTATCATATGAACAAGTTTCAAGAATTGTTGAACTATTCACAGGAATTAAAGTCGGGCATTCTTTAATAAATAGGATAAAACAAAAGATAGATATATTGTCATCACAAATGTTTAAACATGATATTCAAGGAGAATGATTAGCTCTATTTATTGATGCTTCATATCACAATGTTATGAAGTGATACAATCCCATAACAGGTGAAATTGCTGAAAACATATTTGATGTTGATGATAAGAAGAATTTTATCAAAAAGAGCTATAAGGTAGGAGTATACACAGCAATTGGTATAAATAAAGATGGTTATAAAGAACTTTTATCTATGAAAGTGCAAGATGCTGAATCTAAGATAAATTGAAGTAAGTTTCTATATGAATTAAAAGAAAGAGGAATGGTTGATCAAGAATTCATAATTTGTGATGATTTCTCAGGTAATGATGTTCTAAAAGAAATATTCCCAACATCACAAGTACAAAAATGTGTTATTCATAAGATAAGAAATGCACTTACACATGTAAACTATAAAGATAGAAAATCTTTTGTTGAGGCGTTTAAAAAGATTTATACAGCGTCAAACCTAGAAATTGCAGAAAAAGAGTTTATTTATTTTAAACAAACTCACTATGACAAATATCCAAAAGCTGTAGAAATATTAGAAAAATCATTAGATGAAATTTTGAAATTTATGAAACTACCTATAAAGCTTAGAAAATTTATTTATACAAACAATATAAGCGAAAATTTTAATTCAGCACTAAAAAGATACATAAATGAAAAACGCTCTCACGCTAGTGTGAGAACGCTTCAATATTTTTGTAATCTTGCTAGCCTGTGAATAACCAAAAACTGAGCTAACAAACGCATTATCTTATAGGTAATGCACATAAATTATATATAATTTTTACAAGTCGTTATAAATTAAAGAACGAGTTTGGACCCACTAATTGGTCCGTTATCTTTTTATCACTTTCGTAGTTCAAAAAAGGTATGATAGTATATTAATAACATCCAGTATTAAAAAACACAGGTTGCCCCGTGTTAATTATTAAATGTAAGTTATTTTAAAGTAAATAATTTCTTTCCAACTGTTGCATTAGCTTCTAAATTACTAATTTCTTGGAATTTTGAATCTTGTGTTAACACAAATAATACATCTTTATTAATGTTTTCATTGTTAAATCTGTTTAAGTCTAATTCAAATAATTTATCCCCAGCTTTAACTGAGTCATTTAAAGCAACAAAAGCTTTAAATCCAATTCCATCTAATTTGTAGCTGTCTTTTCCAAATAAGATAACAGCTTCAACACCATTACTTGAGTTAGATAAAATGATTTGAGATTTATTAGCTGGCATCATAGCAATTTTTCCATCAAATGGAGCAACTACTTCAGCTTTTGTTTCGTTTGTTAATTTGATTCCAAATCCTTTTCCAACTAACCCTTTAGAAAATACACCATCATTTAATGATTCTAATGTAAATGTTGTTCCTGTCACTGGTGCTAATACTTCAATTTGGTTTACTACTTGAGTTTTAGCTTCTGTTTTAGCACATCCACAGTTGCTTTCGCTGTTAGCTTGTACAGATGAACATAAAGGTTTTAATTCTTCTTTATTGCATTTAATAAAGCAGTTTAATTCTTCGGCACACGGGAATGTTGCTTGTACGTGTCTTGCAGCATCAAATACCTTAATGTCGCTTGCTCCAAGTCTTTTTAATTCTTCAACATTAACTAATGTGATATTTTTAACATCGTATCTTAATTGAGATACTGAGTTATTAAAAGCTAAAATATTATCAAAACCACCAAATGCATCAATAATAGCAGCTAGATTGCACATATCTTTGTGATTAACTTCTTTATTTTTTATGTTTTCAAACATAAGATCTCCTTATTTAAAATATTACTTAAATTTTATCCTATTTTAGATTTCATAATCTAAAAAATAGAGATTTTTATCTAGCGCTTTTTACCTATCTCCTAGGCTTAAAGAAGCTATATTTCTTAAATTGCAAAGCTAAAGGAAAACTAAATAAACTTCTTGCAATATTAGACTAAATAAAAAGTTTTATTTTCTATACAAAATTCTAAATATGGAACAAAATGTGGAAATAAATTCAATTTTAGCTAGGTTGTCTCACTTCTTTATATAATAAAAAGGTAAATATTTTAAGGAGTATATATGAATGAATCAAGTAACAAGAAAAAAATTTACTGGCTATTTTCAATCGGAATTATCTTAGCAATTGTGCTTATAGCAGCGCTATATACCCTACTACTATTGCCTGTAATTATGCCTATATTAATGGATGAAGTTAAGGTTTCAAAAAATCCTAATGAAATCAAGTTTTTTATAGCAGCTGAAGTATTCTTTGGAATATGGCTTCTTATCCTATCCCCATTTATTGTCTTCTATAATTTAAAATTTGGATTTAACCTATGAATCAGAATATTAATCAAGGACTTTGAAACACCAATTCATCGTTTTCCTAGTCAAAAAGGTAAATTACTTGCTTTTATCTACAAATATATCTACATTAAACCAACTTATGATCTTGATGTAAATTCAAGCACAGTAAAACAAGGCAATAAGAAAGCAATTGCTTGCTTAATTAATACTTTTCCAATACTTAATTTAATTTTTGCTCTCACAGGTCTAGGGTTAATTATTAATGCCTTTGCTAATCCATCATATCATGGATCATTTATTAATTATATGTTTATGATTTATATATTTGCTATGCTTGCAATCCTTGGATTGTATCCATTAAATCGACTAGTAATTTATACTGTTATTAAAGAAAATAATTTAACTAGTGCTGATTTCAATTCTAAATATACTAAACTAATGATTAAGTTATTTGGAAGCAGATTCTTCTCTTGAATTTTAAAAACTCAACTATGTACAATTGCTTCAGTTAACCATGAAGATAACTGAGAAAAAATCGAATTTGATTAATATAAAAATGCCTAAAGCGCTATATGCATTTTAGACATTTTTTATTTAAATAATGCTGTTTGATAATTTGACCCATAAACTTTGGTCAACGTTTCACGATATGAATTTATTTGATGTGGATATTTTGTTTTATCAGTTCCGTCAATAACATTATAAGGTTGCACATAACCATTAATATTGCTTGAATAAAATGGCATATTTAAAGCATAACCAACAGTTAAAGCTTTTTCTAATTGTACTTGAGCATTTTGATTATCAGTTAAAGGCTGCTTGCCATTATGTCCAAATAGTAGTCCTACTGGTAAATTAGAATCATTTACCACTAATGAGCCAGAAGCTCCTCCAATAATATCACATGGTACTAAGTTTTCATATGCTAGACCATAAAATCTGCTTCTAGGTTCATTATTAAATTCTGCTCCATGATTTGCAATAACATTGCCATTATATCAATCAATGGTACGTCAAAAGTTTCGATCAATACTATGCACCAGGCCAGTTGAACTGCCTAGCATAGAAGGAGCTACATTATATAGCAACTGATTTCTGCTAGCATTAACAAATGGATATCCAGCAAAATAGTCTCAGGTAGGTTGCTTTTGAAGCTTAACATTGCCAAAGTATTTTTCAATATCGCTACTTACTTTATTTATTTTGTTAATGGTGTTAGGTTGCTGAATTACGCCATCTTTAGTTCCTAAAACATTATGTGCAAATAATGCAACTGAACCATAATCCATTCCAGCATATGGTAAAGTAGAATTTTGCATTGGGTAAGAACCACTTTTGAATTTTTCAATTGATAAGTCTAACTCTTTGATTGCATTATTAAGCTTGTTGGTTAAAACGTTATTATTTGATTTCATTTGTTTTAATTCTTCAATTCTAACCCTTTTTTCATTCTCATTTAGCTTAGGATCAAGTGGTGGTAAAGCATTGAATTTTTCTATGTCATAGTCAAATTCAATTACCGAAAACTCTGTATAGTAACGTCCTTGGTATAGAGCAGAAACTTCTTGATCCATAAAGTTGTGTGCTAAAAACAAGTTTTTAGGTCACATTTCATGGTTTAATTGTTTATAACTATACTTGCGTCTTGCAATTGTTCAATTATCAATGACTCCTAGGCGAATATTGGTAATTGATTTTTTACGATTGGGTTGTGCATTAAAAGCAAAGTCTTTATCTGAATATAGTTCAGCTGCGACATGATAATTAGTAGCAAAGAAAAGCTTATATTTAGTATCTGATTCTTTACGATAATCTAACAATCAAATAGTTCCAGCTGTATTAGTTCCATCACTAAAATCTCAAATTAAAGAAAAGGTTCGATTTAGAATGGAACTAATATAAGCTTTATTATTTTCAAGTTTTCCATCAACATTAGTATCTAGTTTAAATTGTTTTAAGTTAGGATGTTCTTGATAATATTTCTTAATCTCTGCTGTAGAAAGTACTTTGTCTTTATCAATTTCACTTTCTCCAGAATGATCAGAAATTTGTTTTTTAAGTTTTGCAATTTCATCAAGTAATTTAGCATTTTGTTCCTGCAATGTTGCATTAGAACTATTAGCAACTTCTAAGGCACTTTTAGCACTTGCTAATTGAGCTAAAAGTTGTTCCACTTGCTTGTTTAATTGTTCTTGTTGAGCTTGAGCTAATTGAGCTTTTAATGACTGAATTTGCTCTTGATCTTGAGCATGAATGTCATTAGCTTGTTTAATAGTTTCTTGTAAGGATACAATTTGCTTATTTAGCTCTTTTATTTGTTCAGCCAGATTTTTATATTCTTGGTTATTTTGTAGCTCTTTTACTTGTTGTTGCAATCTAGCTATCTGAGTTTGGCAATTAGTTATATCGCTAGCATTTTGTTGTAATTGTTCATTCAGCTCTTTATTTTGAGCCTTTAATTCTTCTACTTGAGATTCTAATGCAGCATTAGTGTTTTTAGCTTGAATCAATTGTTCTTGAACTAAAGCTAAATTGCTATTAACTTGCAATAATTGTTTGTTTGCATTTGTTAAATCATTTTGTTTTTGCCCTAAAGCTTGATTTAGTTCATTAATTTGTTGATGTAGTTGTTCAATTAGCTTATTTTTCCGATCTAGTTCCTGTGCTTGTGGATCATTACATGATAAAGCCACTAAGGGTATTAAACTTTGCACACTTATTGCTCCTAGAGCAAATTTCCATTTTTTCATATCATATTCCTTTACTTTTATCTTGAATAATTTTAACATTCCCACTAAAATTTAAAGTAAATTTACCTAAAGCAAAATAAAAGCCACTATTGTGACTAATATTAAATTACTTACTAATTTGTTACTTTATTGGCATCTGTAAACTTTTTAGCAAAGTCATTGTATGCTTGTTGGTATTGCACTAAAAGTTCTTCAAGCTTACTTGAATTGTTTTGACTATTTGCAAATTCATTAGAGTATTTATCAATAAGCCCTTGAGCTTGTACTCTAGCTTGAGAATAAAGATCACTATTTGCCAGTGTTTTTAAGTATCTATAAAATTGAGATCTAAGATTTTTAAAAGGCTTATATTGTTCAGTCCCAAACCCTAGAAGTAAAAATCCTTTTTGAAGAATTGGATCAATGAAATTAAAGAAGTCTAAATATTGCTGTTGAATTTGTTCAAAAGGTTGATTTAAATCAATTTGGGCCATTTCTTTATGCTTTTCAATTTCACTGCCATATTGAGCTTTAAATAAATCCATTTTCATAAAATTATTTATTGAAGTTTGCTTTCTTGACATCTCTGCAGCATAGTGATTCAATCCTTCAATTTGCATTTTGCCTTGATTATATAGTTCTAAATAGTCCAAAGCAGTTTTCAGAAAGCTTTCTAATTGATCAATGACTAAATCTTTATTATCAGCTAGCTTGACTTGTGCTTGCATTTCTTGTGCTAGACTATTTAATTTATTGTTTTCTCATTCTCAAGATGTGTAATATTTTTCATTGCACAATGTTAGAATGTTTTGATAAAGGTAGCTATAAAAATTAGCACTTAATGTTGGATTAGTTTCAGTATATGAATTCAATATACTAGGCAATTGATAAAAGAACTTTCAATAAATGGCTATAGTTTTAGTTGGCGAAAACTCTGATTCTTGTTTTATATTTACAATCTTGCTTCAAACTTTACTATTATGCAAAGCTTTTTTAATTGGCTCACTTTGCTTATTAGCTCACATTTCTAAGCTATTAGAAATGCTAAGAACTTGCTCAACTTGAGTTTTATATTCAGTAATATATTCATTAAATAATCCATCCAATGAGTCATAAAACTCCTTAAAAGTATTAAATGCATTTTGATTTGGATTGTTGTTTCTTAAAAAATAATTATCATTTAGATAATTATCAATTTGATTGATACATTCATTTGTTTTATATGTAACATAATAATCATTTTCATCTTTAGCTTTATTTCATAAGTCTAGATATTTTTTTCTCATTTCTAAGAGAACTGGTCGGTTTTGTTTTTCTCAATCTGTTCCTTGCTTGTAATTTATAATAGCCTTAGAAACACCGTAGGCAGCAGCTCCTAGTCCAGAAGTAATTACTAAAATTGTAAAAATAATTGATACTATTTTAAATTTATTTCTTGCCATATCTTCCTTTTAATATTATTCTATCATAAGCAATTTTTAAAGTAGAAAAAACGCACTCCCGTGCGTAAAAAGCATTCACTTTTTTAAACAACAAAATCTTTTTTATACTGAAACCACTAATAGTTACCTACTAGGGAACACTTTATCTATGATAAAGTCAATTCTTTTATATAGTGGCATTTATTTTTATGCAAAAGAGCATAATTTAGTGCGATATAAATAAAAGTTAGTTTTTTATCCACTTTATAAAAGTTTAGCGTGTAAGCAGCATTCACATGCGTCTTACAAATTTATTATATTATTTATTTTCTTAATATAACTGAAATTGTGCTCTGTTCCACATTTTTCCACAAATTGTGGAAATTTCCACATTTTTAGTCCTTTCAAGTATTTAATGTAATAACTTAATTGCATTAGATTTCTGTCTAGTACTAAAAATTAAGTTATTAAATGCTTATTTTTTTATAAAAAATAAGACTAATTTTAATATAATTAGTTTAATTTAATTAAAAATATATATAACAAGGCTAAAATAGTCAAAAAAGGAGAAAAAATGATTAATGTTAATGAATTTAAACCAGGTATCACATTCGAAGATGAAGGTGAAATCTTTGTTGTCTTAGATGCACAACACTCAAAACAAGGACGTGGTCAAGCTAACGTTAAAGCTAAAGTTAAAAACTTAAGAACAGGTTCTACAACAATTAAATCTTTCACAGGTGGAGATAAAGTTAAACCAGCTCACATCGACAAAAGAAGAATGAATTTCTTATACTCAGATGGAGAAAACATTATTTTAATGGATAATGAAACATTTGAACAAGTTGAAATTCCAGTTTCACACGTTGAATGAGAATTAAACTTCTTAAAAGAAGGTCAAGAAGTTCAAATCAGAAAATTCCAAGAAGAAGTATTAGACGTTGAATTACCAGCAAACGTTGACTTACTTGTAACAGAAGCACCTGACGCTGTTAAAGGAAACACAACAACTAACCCTCAAAAGAAAGTTACAGTTGAAACAGGATTCGAATTAGAAACACCTATGTTCATCAAAGAAGGTGACGTTATTTCAGTTTCAACAGATTCTGGAAAATACGTTGGAAAATCAAATAAATAATGAACTGAATTACAGTACCGTACAATTCTAATCAAAGTTACATCGTACAAGAATCTGCTATTGTAGATGCTGTATCTAACGCGATTGAAAGTACTAAATACGTTAAAAGCAATCTCTCAAATATGAGACTAAGCTTTGACGATGATCATTCTAATGTACAAATTTACATAGATGTTAAAATTCGTGGGGCACAAAGTAACGAAATTGATCCATATGCAATAATTAAAGATTTAACTTTTAAGATTGAAGAAAGTGTTAAAAGTTTAATTGACAAGAAACCTAAAAATGTACAAGTTGTTTTAATGGACATTTACTAAAATGCAACGCAAAGAATTTCCTAAAGAAAAAATGTCTTTTTACCGTAAGCTCTTTAGCAATGAGGTAAAAAGCGAAATAGATAAATTTACAAACTTAAACAAAAAAAGATATACCAAAGCAACAGAAAAATATTTAGATCAAATTAATAAGTTGCTACTTGAATTGCGCGACCATAAAATCGCTGACCAGGATTTAATTTCAAACAAAGTGCTTTTTAGACGTTTGAAAAGAGAGCACGCTTTCTTACGTAATCGTTTATGAGCCATCTTATTTGGAATTGTAGTTTTAGCGCTTATTATTACTATTATTCTGCTTGCAATCTTGCTATAAAAGAAGATTTATGGAAAATAAAAAAATTAGAAACTATTTTTCAAGGTTATTTGGGACATTTAAATGACAAGATTGATTAACTTGTGCAATCGGTTTTACTTTAATTGTTACATATATAACAATCACAATTCTGGAATGACACTTCAGAAGTCTTTGAGTACTTGAAGCATATAATATTGCTGGCCCAGGTGGCAAAACAATTCTTGATGATATCAAAGAAATATATGCAGCTGGAGATCCTAATGCTCAACGTGTCATCACAGAGTTAGTTTATCCAAATGCTACCTACTTATTTTGAGGTGGCTCAACATATTGATTCACTTTTATGTCAAACGTTTTAATGGGTGTAACACTCTTTATTTACCCATTTTATCAAAAGTCACGTAGAGCTCAAACGTTCTACTTTGCTTCTATGGTTTACATCATTATTGTGATGTTAGGTTATTGAGGAGGTGTTATTTTTGACAATAGCATCATTACTCAAAATCGCCCATTTGAAATGATTAAAACATTAATCATGCATGCTGGTGCACCATTCTTAGGATTATTTACGCTCTTTGTCTATGAACGTAAAAGAATCCGGATCTCAACTAGATCAATTTGAGGCTTTGCAGCCTGACCTATTGCTTACTTATTATTTACTGTAGCAATTTACTTTATTGGTTACAAATTCATGAAACCTTTTGGTGGAACTGAATTGCAAAGAGGTGTAACAATCTATGGGGTTGTTTCCTTCTATCATCCGATTGGATATTCAGGAGATAGTCTCTTTGTTGTAGTAGTGCTAGATGTAATTATGGTCTTATGTGCTATTTTTACAGCTCCGGCCATTGGCTTTACTCTTCGTAAGGTGCTTAGAATCTTACTTCCAAGACAAAAGAAACCTAAAAAGGTTTACTTCATTCGTCCTGAAACACGTGATGCTATTGCACAACATAAAGCTGAAATTAAACAAGCTAAATTAGACAAAAAGAATCAAAAATTACTAGCAGCTAGCAAGCAAGATGCGCCTGAGGCTGCTGCTCTTGAAAATAATAATCAAGATCAAACAAACTAAGTTAATTAGTTTGTTTTCTATAACTATAAAATAGGAGAATTATGCAAGAAAAAGAAAAATATATCGCTTCATATTTTCAGAAGACTAAAGATATCCTTGCAACTAAATTACCACAAAATAAGATTGTAATGCAATTTTTTCAAAGAAAAGATGATGCAATCTTATGTGGTATCAATGAAGTACTTGATATTTTAAAAACTCAAACCGATATTAGTAAATATACCATTAGATATTTACCTGAAGGTAGTCACATTAACAACTTAGACATTGTTTTAGAATTAGAAGGACAATACCAAGAATTTGGTATTTGAGAAGGATTAATTGATGGGATTTTAACTCGTAACACTTCTATTGCAACAAATGCATATCACTGTGTGCAAGCTGCAAAAGGTAAAGAAGTGATTTTTATGGGTGATCGTGCTGACCATTATGTAAATCAAGAAATTGATGGTTATGCAGCTAGAGTTGGTGGAATTAAATTAGTTTCCACATTAGCACAAAAAGACCCAGCAGTTAAGGAAGAAAGTGTTTTTGGTTCAATGCCTCACGTTTTAATTCAAGGTTTTAATGGTGATGTAGTAGCAGCCACACGTGCTTACCATGAATTATTCCCAAACAATAAACTAATTGCTCTAATTGATTATCACAATGATGTTATTAATGATGCTTTAAAAGTATGGAATGCTCTAGGAGATAAGGTTTGAGGTGTTAGAATAGACACTTCTAAAAACATGGTGGACCACATGTTTGATGGGCAAGAAGCTCAATATGGAGTAAATCCTGAACAAATCTTTAGACTAAGAAAAGCTTTAGATCAAGCTGGAGCTACTAATTATAAAATCGTAGTATCTTCTGGATTTAATGCAGAAAAAATCCAAATGTTTGAAGAACTACATGTACCAGTTGACTACTATGGAGTAGGACAAAGTATTTTTAAACTTAACAATTCTTTTTCAGCTGATGCTACTGTTTTAAATGGACAACTTCAAGCTAAAGAAGGCCGTAGTTATAGAAAAAATCCAAATCTAATTACTTATAAATAGAAAGGGCGTAAGCTCTTTTTTATTAGCCTTGACAAAATTTCAAAATAATGTAAAATTATTAAAAAGTTAAAAAGGAGTGTAAAAATATGCAAAAAATACTACTTTTGGATGCACATGTACTTTCTAAGGAAATTTCAATTTCACACAAAATTCTTGATTTAGTACAAGAACAATATCAAAAAGATCCCAATAATCAAATTACTCGAATTGATTTAAATGACACAGTTTTATCAAAAGTTTTCATGACAAGCCAAAACATGTCAACTTACTGACAAGATGTAGAATCAGATAAATGGATTGAATTAGTTAAAAATACTGATATCTTAGTTATCTCTAACCCAATGATTAATTTTTCAGCACCTGTAATTATTAAAAACTTTATTGATTCAATTTCAGTTGCGAATAAAACCTTTAGCTACAAATATTCAAATAAGGGTGATGCAATCGGGCTATTAACTAACCTTAAAAAAGTTATTATTGTTTCAACTCAAGGAGCTCCTGAAGGATGATATCCATGAGGAACACATGCAGCTTGATTAGAAGGAACATTTAAATTCTTAGGAGCTCAAGAAGTTCAACATATTAAATGATATGGTACAAAAGTTAAGCCAACTAGTGAAATAAAATTAGATCAGTTACAAGACTATCTTGAAGAACAAATTAAAACAGCTATAAAATAGGCTTAAAAGTTAAATTCGTAAAATTATGGAAGTTTGTCAACAGACTTCTTTTTTATAAACTATATTTCATAAATGAATAAATGAAGAAAATAAAATCGAAGATAAAAAAGAAGAATCCTGAATTAGGCAACAACCCTATTGACACACCAGCTGTTGTTACACCAAATAAAAAAAGTAAAAACCATTGCTTTAGTTGCTACTAAAGCAACTGAATTAAATTCACTAGCTAAAACTTTAGATACTGAATCTAAGGCATTTATGGATGAAGATTCATATACAGATATTGTTCTTAATTTTGATCTTGGCCCATTACTTATTGAAGTAAATAATCAAGAAGATCTAACTAGTGCAGAAAAAGCATTAGAAAGCGCATATAACAATTATTATGTAAATGAAGAATGATTTACAAAAACAATAAAGACAATGTTCAAAAATGCTGGTGGAAATCCACTTGGTTCAGTTACATCAGAAAGTGCAGCTAAAAAAGGAAAAACAACTGAATATAATGCATTAGTAAATGAAATCAAGTCATTTATGGCAGTTAATGGAAAGGTACACTTGGCTCAGGATTTAGAAATTGCTAAAATTGATCAAGATTTGAACAAAGGTTGATCTTTAAAAATTACATTGAAAAAAGATAATTTAGTTGCCAAAGGAATTAAGCTTGACTTTAGAAAACCACATAAAGATTGAGGTGATGCAGATATATTAGATAAAAACAACCAAGATTCAAAATTTGCTAAAGTTAAGTCTGCTGTAGCAAATAAAACCTTGGAATACAAACTTCTAGTTGCTGGATTATCAAAAGTAGGTGATGTTGTGTTAAAACAAATAGCCAACACATTAATTGAAGTAGTAATTTTTACATCATTAAAAAACATTTTACCACTACCATTAAACATTATTTGTACTTACATCATGGCTAAACCAATTATCAAATACTTAAATAATTTAGCAGACCAATTAATTGAAATTTATTATCCTAAAACAAAACTCAGCTAATCGTTGGGTTTTTCTTTTTTTCCCTTAAAAATGCACTATATTGTACTATATTGTAAATAGTTTAAATATGAAATATTTAAATATGATAAAATTAAATTATAAATTTAAGGAGTAAAAATATGAGATTATCAATAATTTCACTTGTAGGTGACGATGCATCATATGTAGATACATTTTTAGCCTCATTAAAAGAGCAAGAAACCCAAAGTTTCGAGGTTATTTTATGTGTTAATAAAAACTCAGAAGCTAAAAATATTTTCAAAATTGCTCGAAAATACTATGAATTCTTCGGAAGTAGACTAGTTTTAATAACTAACTCAAAAGATAATTCATATCAACACAATCTTGTAAGTGCTTTTAGAATTGTAAAGGGTGATTATGTAACTGTAATTAACTCTGACTCAAGTATTAAAAGATACTTTATCGGTGATATGATCGAACACGCTCAACGTTTCAATGTTGATGTGCTAGAGTTTAAACCAAGACTAGTTGGTACAGTTCGCTTCAAACCAAAAGAAAGAGGTGAATTTGATAAAGTGCTTGACATTAGCAAAAATCCTAATGTTATTGCATATACTTATCCTTTCATCTTCAATAAAATCTTTAAAAAGTCATTAGTAAAAAAAGTAACTAAATACAAACCAAAAGTTTCAAATGATACTTTAATGTGCTTAGAAGTTAACTACTTACTAATGATGGAAGCTAAAAAATACAAATACTTAGACTTTAGAATTATTCGTGAATTCATCTCTTCAGATACTTGATTTAATACCAAGACTGCAATAGATGCCTTTAGAGTTATTGAAGAAAACTCAAAACGTATGAATCTAAAAATTCAAGAAGAATTAAAATATGCTAAATACTACTTTGTTAAATTGCTTTTAACTGGATTCTTATCAGAAACTTATTTTGTCTACAGACACTTTTCAAAAAATGATAAAGAACAACTAGAAGAAAAAAGAAGTAAGATCTTGATTCAAAAGCATGATGAAATGCTTGAAAAAATTGAAGATAGCAATGATTTTCAAACTTTCTTAACAACTAATATGTATATGCTTGTTGATAATACTGAAACCAGTATGTTAAGAGAAAGCTATACTAAATTGATCAAAAACAAAATCTTGGATAATCTAGAATAATGTACAAGAATGCAGGATTCTTTAAAAGGTTCTTCTCGAACTTAATTGACTTTATTCTTTTCATTGCCATTGCTATCGCCATTATTTTCATTAGCAAGCCAGATGGCAACTTAACAACAAATCACAAATACTACTACACATCTATGATATTGATAGTAATTTGATTAAATTGCTATTACATCTTATTCCCATGCCTAATTGGAGGCAAAACAATTGGCATGTGAATTTTCAATCTTAAACTAATATCAGATGTCGATAAAAAATTTCATTACACCTTAATTTTAAAACGCAACATTTTAGGTTGCTTCTTTGTAACACTAAATTTTATTATTGTCCTTTCCGCTACAGCCTCAATTGATTTGAGCCAATACAAAGATATGAATGAAGCAAATTCAAGCCCTACCATTCAAGCTATCACAGCAATTATTACTGCACTAATGGGAACTTGATTCTTGCTTCAAACTTTAGGTTATATCTTATTAATTTTTTACAAGAAAAGATTAACCATACTTGATATTGCTTTTGCTTCAAGAATTGTTGAAGATAAGTACCTTGAAGTAATCGCAAGTAAAGATATTATTCTTATCCCATATTACTACACAGAAAGAACATTTAGATACTACAATCAAACAAATCAAATACAAGGAGATTAACTATGGATTTAATTAAAGCTGACTTACTTAGCGATTTAAATGCTAAACAACGAGAAGCAGTTGAATATTTTGACACATCATTACGTATTATTGCTGGAGCTGGATCAGGAAAAACCAGAGTATTAACACGTAAAATTGCTTATTTAATCAATGATTTAGGTGTTAGACCTAAAAATATTTTAGCTATGACTTTTACAAATAAAGCTGCCAATGAAATGAAACAAAGAGTGCTACAGTATACAAGTAAAAGTTTAAAAAATGAATTAAAGATCTCCACATTCCACTCTTTCTGTGCAGAATTATTAAGAAAACACATTCGCTTACTTGGATTCCACAATGACTTTTTAATCATTGATGAACCTGATAAAGTACAAATTTTAGGTAATATTTACCGTAAGCTTGGTGTTTCTAGCCACGATATTAGTTATAAAAGCATGATCGAATATATTTCATATGCTAAAAATATGGAATTAACCTATAAAGAACTTAAAGATGAATTAAAAACTTTTGAATATTCCAAAGTAGTTGCTGATGTTTACCAAGAATATCTTAACGAACTTGTTTCAAAAGGGTCACTTGACTTTGATGACTTAGTTGCCCTAACTAAGTTACTCCTTGAAACTCACCCAGAAGTTGCTGCTATTTACCAAAAGCAATTTGAATATGTGCTTGTAGATGAGTTTCAAGATACTTCAAGAATTCAATATGACTTAATTAAGTTACTAGTTGGAAAAAATACTCACTTTACTATTGTAGGTGATCCAGACCAAACTATTTACAACTGACGTGGTGCAGATGTTAACTTAATTTTAAACTTTGATAAAGAATTCCCAGATGCAAAAACAATTATTCTAGACATTAACTATCGTTCAACTCAAAAAATTCTAGATGCTGCTAACAAACTAATTGCCAAAAATACTAACAGATTACACAAAGACTTAGTTACAGCTAATGAACTGGGTGAAGATGTTGAGTTCTACCATGGATTCTCACCAGAAGCTGAAGCTAGATGAGTTATTCAAAAAATTAACGAACTTAAGAAGCAAAAGAATCAACTTAAAGGCATTGCCATCTTATATCGTTCAAACTATTACTCACGTCCATTTGAAGAAGCTTTAATTGAAGAAAACATTAACCACAAGATTTTTAATGGAACTAAATTCTTTGAACGTGCTGAAGTTAAAGATGCTTTAGCCTTCTTAAGAGTTATTGCTGAACAAAAAGATATCGCTTTAGAAAGAATTATTAATGTGCCTAACCGTGGAATTGGGGATGCTACTCTTAGCAAATTAAAAGAATATGCTAAAAAACAAGGTAAATCTCTCTTTAGAACTCTACAAGAAGATATCAGAACCTTGCCAATTCCAAATGATAAAATTGTTAAATCAATTTATCCATTTATGGTGCTTGTAATCAAGTATGCTAAAGCCTTACAACACAATAAAATTAGTGTAACTTTAAACAAATTCCTTGAAGAAATCAAATACTATGAACACATCGCTTTAAACGAAAACTTACGTGGATCAGCTGAAGATAACGTTAAAGAATTAATTAACTCAATTGCTAATTGAGAAGAAAAGAATAAAGACAAGACTGTATCTGACTACTTAAATATGGTTGCTTTAATGTCAGTTTCAGATGAATATGACAATGTACCTAACTATGTTTCATTAATGACAATTCACTCAGCTAAAGGGCTTGAATTTGATAATGTCTTTATTGTAGGTATGTCTGAAGGAATTTTCCCTAACAGAAGATCACTAGAACCGGATCATAGTTCTAAATTCTCTGCTAAAGGAAGATATTCAAATACTCTTGAAGATGAAAGACGTTTAGCTTATGTTGCTGTAACTAGAGCTAAAAATAAACTCTTTATTTCAGATTCAAGAGGAAAAATTATTGGTACTGAAATTGATAAGGTTCCTTCAAGATTTATTACCGAAATGGGAATAGATGTTAACGATACAATAATAAATGCTAAAAATCGTTTCTATGGTAACTTTGGTAATGAAGAAGAAACTGTTACAAATAACCACATTATTGTTGGAGATATCATTAGCCACATCATGTTTGGTGAAGGTGAAGTCTTAGAAGTTACACCAAATGAAATTGTCGTTGAATTTATCAAAGACAAAAAAGTTAGAACATTAAATAAAAACCACTCTTCTATTAAGGTTATAGGTCAATAATGCCAACATCATCTATTATTGGAGTAGTAATAGGTGTTTTTGTTGCAATCATCCTACTTACTTTCCTCTTCTTTCTAACTTTATATTTCTTTTATGCACGTTCTTCATCTGGTATTATCCTTTTTATGCTAGATGCAAGTAATAAAAGGGTATTACGCTTAAGTGAAAAGAATTATGCTTTCTCAACTATTTTTGATGCCAAACGTTTAAGATTTCAACAATATAAATTCATTCAACAAGACACTTTCTTAGATGTGCTTGATGATGAAACAAAACAATATATTACTTCATATATTGAAGAAGGTATCACCCGTAAGCAAGAAATACCTTTTACGTTTAATGCTAACATTAAGGCATTATTAACACCATATGAACGCTTAATTTACTGATTTGATCGTATTTCTCAAGTTACTAGTTCATATGTTTTAAAAATTTATCCAATTGGTAATGGCCAATATAATTGCACCATTACTTTTAGCAAGCGAAATGAAAAATTTAATTCACTCAATAAAATCTCAGATGATGAAAACACCTTCTTTGATACTCAATTCAAACAAGAATACAACATTATAATTGCCTTTGCTCTTAAGCCATATTACATGACTAAAGAAATTGATTCTGAATATCTCGAAGACTTATTTAATCAATTTGACTTGCCTTATAAACGCACCCCAATTTTTAGACAAAATGGATTTTTATTCCTTGTAATTAAGGATAAAGGTAAGCATACTTATAATAATTACCTTAATAAAATTCGCAATATAAATAATAATATTAACTTTAATAAATGTTTTATTGCAGCTACTATTTTTAAAAATGCCAAATTAGCTACTGAATATTCACGTGAAATGCTGCTAGCTAAAATTGCTTACTCTTTATTTAACATCCTCAATGATTTTAATAATTATGCTAACTATTTAGATTTACCACTTGATTTTATTAATACCCCTCAATTTAAGGAGTTCAATAATCAATTGGTGAGATATCGTAATGAAAACTCATTGCTAAATAAAGACCTTAATAACATGCATATAAACTTCTTCCCAATTAAGAACTATCAATCTCAAAAATCTTCTAATTTAACAATTGCATCAGTATCTAATGACTCTTATGATGTTGCAGATAATAAATGAAATGATTTCTTTAGAAACATTCCAATTCTTAACTATGAATATGAAAAGTATTGATATGAATACGTTGAAAAGAGCTCTAATAAAGCAAATCATAATTTACTAGTTAAAGTTAGTCAAGAAGTTTACTTAAATAAAGACTTAAATAACACTAAAGACTCACCTATTTGCTTAATTTATGCTTACAATAATGTCTTTGATCACTTAAATTTAAAACGTAAAATTGAAGATAACTTTAGAAATTCAATTCCAACTGCTCTGTATATCGATGAAATTGATAAGGCATTAATTAATATTATTAATGATACTAAGCTTAAAGCCATTGTCATAGGTGAAAAAGTTACAAAACACCTCAATAGTACTAAGGTATATTTCGACTGTATTAATGTTATTAACCTAGCTTCAAATAACAACATTAAAGTTATTTATGAAAACCCACCTCAAAATTTAGACGAGCTAATTGTACTTAAAGCTAAAGTCTTTGCCTGCTACTATACTGAAGGCAAAAAAATCTAAATTAAAATTATCTACACAGCAGTGTAGATTTTTTATAAAAAACAGCCACTAGGCTGCTATTAATCATAAGTTACATCATTTAAGTTTCTAGCTCAGTTGATAAATAAAGTATAAGCACGTGTTAAATCAACTTTACCACCATCTTTAAAGATATTATTAAGTGTAGCATATTGGTGGAATTGAGCATAGATTTCAACATCATTTTGACTAGGTACAAGGCCTAAAGCTTGAATCTTTTCTGGATAGTACCCTGAAATTAAAGCATAAATTTTTGTTGCACAAAACTCTTGAGGGAAGTTTTCAAGCTTAATAGCTCCTGTTACTAGTAATTTAATTGCGTTTTCTTGATTATCAAATTTAGGAAGTAAGATTCCAGGAGTATCTAAGAATAAAAATTCTCCATTAACCACTCATTTCTTTTCTCTAGTAACCCCTGGATAGTTAGCAACTTTTAAAGTTTTCTTATCAGAAACTAGGTTAATTAAAGTACTTTTACCACAGTTAGGCACACCTACTACAAAGGATTTAATCCGAGTAATTAGCATCCCTTTAGCACGATTACGTGCTATTTTTTCTTTCATGATACTTTGAATTTTATTTAAGATGACTTTTTTAGAAGATTGATTTCTTAGATCAAGTCATAATAAGTTTTCACCCTTAAATCTAGCTTGAATTTTATCTTTCTTACTTTTATCCATTAAGTCTGATTTAGTGATAATAAATAATCTTGGCTTTTGAGGAGCTATCTTATCAAAATCTTCATTATATGAACTAATTGGGCATCTAGCATCCAATACAACTATAAATAAGTCAGCTAAGTTAGCATTTTCTCTTAGATCCTTCATAGCCTTAGCCATGTGGCCTGGGTATCATTGGATTAAGTTTTGGTATTTGTTTTCATTTTCGTTATTATTCATAAATTTTTTCCACCTCTTTTGATAATCGATTATTTTCTTCCTCAAGCATTTGATTCTTTAATAATTCTTTTTGATATAGTTCTTTATATTTTTCTAATTCAGAAGCTAAGGCTTCTTTTTGGCTTTGTTCATCAATTAAATTAGCAAAAATAAGTTGCATAAAATCATCAACTTCTTTTCTGTTATATCCTTCAAGGTTCAAACTAAAGGTTTGATTCTTGATCTTTTCACATAAGTCATTTACTTTATTATTCATACTTATTCCTTATTTCTAATTTTATCTAGAACTATAGCTGTTGCACAAGCCACATTTAAACTTTCAAATGAGATTGGAATATAAATGAATTCATCACTTAGCTCTTGTACTTGAGATGAAACCCCATTGCCTTCATTTCCTACTACTAGGATAAATTTATCATGGTTAAATTGCACTTGGTTAAGTTTTTTAGCTTGTGTATTTAACACCGTGGCATAGATATGGTAGTCTTGGCTTTTTAGTTCACTAAGTAAGCTAGCACCATCTTTAGTTGCAACTAAATTGGTTTTAAAGAAGGCTCCTTGAGAAGAGCGAATAGTTTTAGGATTGAAATAATCAAACTTATTTACAATCACTGTATCTATGTCAAATGATTTTGCTAGCCGAATAATGGTTCCAACATTTCCAGGATCTTGGAGTTCATCTAAAAATAATACTTTAGAACCAATTTTACCATTTGGAATTAAACTACATACTCCAATAATGCTTTGTGGAGTAGTAGTATCACTTAATTCTTTGATAATTTCACTTGTTACTAGTGTTGAATTAGGATACTTAATACTTTCAGGATTAGATTCAAAAGTTTCTAATAATAATCCAGCATCTAATGCTTCTTGAACTAAATGGTAGCCTTCAATTAAAAATTTGCCTTCTTTAGCACGATATTTTTTATCTTGTAATTTCTTTAGTTCTTTGATAGTTGGATTGCTTTTACTTGTGATCTTCTTCAACATAATCTCTTAGGAAGTACTTTCCTTTTTCTACTTCATATAGTGATAAATCACGGAAGTCAAGTTGTCTCATAACTTCAAATCCAAGAATACTTACACAGTTACCTAGATTGATTGAACGCATTGCAGATACCATTGGAATTCTTAAACAATCATCTAAATGGTCTTGTAAAACTTTCTTATCTATTCCAGTAGATTCTCTACCAAACATTAATCAAATTTCACCAGTGTTTTCAAATTGTTCTTTGTAATTTACATCTGTATATGATTTAAGTCCATATCTAGTAATGTAAAAAATTCTTTTATCTCCGTATTTAGCAGCAAAATCAGCATATGATTTGTGCACTTCATGTGGGATATCTGAAAGCATTCTTCCAGCCCCATATCTTCTTAATCATTTTGGGTGTAAGTCAAATCCAATTGGTTTAATGATGTGTAATTTAGCTCCTAAAGCGAAGCATGTACGAATAATATTCCCTGTATTTGGACATATTTCTGGTTGATATAATACTATATTTAACATATTTATATTATACAGTGTTTATTGTATTTACTTTATGTGTTTTTCCCCTTGCTGCAAGTTGTAAAAATAAAAATATCCACACGTTTTGCTGTGTGGATAAGTGATTAAATTTCGTCTTCTTCATCAATATCAAGTTCGTCATTTTCGACTTCACCAAAGATTGATTTCTTAGTTTTTTCAAGTTCTTGAACAAGTGATTTACGAAGTTTTTTACCATTATTTTCAGCTTCGAATTCACCTTCATCTTTATTATTTGAGAATTTAATTTTAGCTTTATTTAGTTTAGGATCTTGAGGCTCATCTGTGTATATTATTGTAGGAACAATAATTGGTTCTCTACGTTTTTCTTTATAGAATAAAGTGGCTAAACGTTCACGCACGATTGCTTCAAGTTCTTCAGTTGTTCATTTTTCATTATTTTTGATGTGATATAACACAGCACCATGAGCCACTCTTTTAGCTTCTTCGATTAATTCTTTAGAGGTCTTAACAAAGAAACTTCCACGTGTTACTATTTGAGGACGAGCTAGAATTGCATTTTTATTTCTATCTAATAAGAAAATAATGTTAACAAATCCAGAATCCTTTAATTGAGCTCTATCAGCTAAAATGTGTTCTGAAACACTTAGCACAGTGTTTCCATCAATATAAATTGGACCATATTCAACAAAGCGATCTGTTGGAGTAATTACGTTATTTAACATCTCAAAAATTTGGCCTTTTTGAGGAATCATAACATTTTCTTTTTTAACTCCATTAGCTACTGCTGTTTGACCATGCACAAGTGACATTCTGTAATCACCATGATATGGTAAGAAGTACTTAGGTTTAGTTAAAGTAAAGATCTTATCATGTTCTCATTGGTAAGCATGCCCTGAAGTATGTAAGTAACCATCAACACCATTTTCTTTAATAATAGCCCCTAATTTATAAAGTCTATTAACAAGTAATTCAACTACCATTCTATTACCAGGAATAGGACTAGAAGAGAAAATAATTAAATCTCCTTTAGTAATCTTGATTGTTGCGTGTTTTCCATAACTCATTCTTGATAAAGCTGCAAGTTGTTCACCTTGTGAACCTGTAGTTAAGATAACTAAGTCAGAATCTTTAACATTAGCTAAGTCTTTTTTATCAATAATAACATCATTTCCAACATTAATATATCCTAATTTACGACCAATTTTAACCCCTTGGATCATTGAACGTCCAAAGGTAATAACTTTTTTATTTAACTTAGCTGCAAGCTCAATAATAACTTTAACACGAGTTAAGTTTGAAGCAAATGCTGTAATAATAGTTTTCTTTTTAGCTGAACGCATGTGACGTTCAATATCAGTTAAAATATCTGATTCACTTGGTGAGTGGTTTGGACGCATTGCATTTGTTGAGTCAGAAAGTAAGGCTGTTAATCCATCCTTTCCAATTTCATCTAGTCTAGCAAAATCAGTATAGTTTCCAATTGGTGTATAGTCAAATCTAAAGTCCCCTGTACACATAATTGATCCATTTGGAGTTGTTAATCTAACTCCAAAGGCATCCGGAATTGAGTGTTGTGCTGTTCAAAAGTCTGCTTGACATCCAAGTGGGAATTTATAAACTTCATTCTTTTCAATTTCAATAAATTCAATGTCTTTTTTAATACGATTTTCTTCAAATTTTAACTTAAGGTATTGAATTGCAATTCTAGGTGCAAAAATCTTTTTAACTCTGGTTTGTTGCACTAAATAAACAACACCACCAATGTGGTCTTCGTGGCCATGGGTAATGAATAAACCTTCAATTTTCTTTTCTGGTCTATTTAAGTATGAATAATCAGGAATAATTCCTTTAACTCCAGTATTAAATGTATCAGCAAACTTAATACCTGAGTCGATGATGAAAAGGTGATTGTGGTGATCAACAACTAGTGTTGATTTACCAATTTCTTCAACACCACCTAAAGCAAAAATTTCTGTAGGTTGTTTTTGTTTCATAATAACTCCTTAAAAATTATGTGAAATTAAGATAATGAAAAAATGCTTCATTAAAATTAATTATTATCTTTTGAAATGGGTGAATAAAATACCTAAATGTATTTATCAAAATAATTATATAGTAAAAGTGCTTTTTATTAATAAATAAGGCTAAATATCTCAAAAAGCTATTTTAGCTTAAATAATGGTGCAAAATGCATTTTTTTAATTCTAACTGCAAGCGAAATTTATCTTTTAAGCTATTTTTTAAAGCTAAAATACTTACTTTTTTTCCATATTAGAAAGCTAAATTTTATATAATTTTTTTAGATATAAATTAGGAGATATAAATGAAAGTTAAAAATAAAGTTTTACTTAGCGTTCTAGCTACCGGCTTAATTGCCACACCATTAATTTATAGCGCTATTTCATTTACAACTAGTGCAACAGTTAAGCAAAATAATATTACCCACGATCCAAACGCAATTCGTTGCTGCTGTCCAGGGTGCTTGCGCGGAATGAGTAGTAAAACTATTACAATAAGTCCAAGTTCTAAGGACTCAACTTTTTAAACTTATATAAAATAAAGGAAAACTATGAGAAAACTAACTAAAATATTATTCCCACTTACTTTAACATCTACAATTCTTACACCTTTAGTGGCAGCTCAATGTGGTACACAAGCTCCAAGTGAAGAAAATATCGTTTCTTTAGCCAAAAATCTAGATGCATTTATGAAAGATGAAAAACAAAATTCAAAAACTTTTGATGTTGATTTTTCTGTCAGAATTCTAGCTCCATTATTATCAAATAAAGTAGAAGGAATTTATGTGACAAATGGAATGCAAGCTTTTCCATATATTGCTTCTTATTTATCACAAATACTCCAAATAAACAATTCATTAACTGATGCTGATATTGCATCTTTGAATAAAGCTTACAGCGATGTTCTAAATATGCCAGCTGACTTCTTAAAAATTTCAATTCAAAACTCAAAAACCCCATTAAAATATTTAGCCGATGCTGGTGAAGCTGGAGGTTTTAACTTTATTCAAAACTTAGATGAATACAAGAATGCTGAAGTCAAAGACTTAGGCACAATAAGTATTAATCTAAATAAAATATCTATGAAAGATAATAAGCATGCTGTCAAAATTCTTCAAGATTTTAGTAATCAAATACAAGATTTTTATAGCAAACCTCAAGATAAGCCTATCTTATTAAAGCTTTCTTACAGCATAAAAGCAAAAATAACATTAAATAAAAAATTAGATTTTGCAACATATGCTAATAACATTTTTGACAAAAATTCAGAATTTATTTCGAAAATGTTTATCAACTCAATAAAAAATACTCCTCAAGCAATTCAAGGTTTAGATGAAGAGCAAATTAAAGCGATGGCTGATCGCTCAGCAGCTGAAATTAAACGTAACATTTTAGAATTAGATCACGACCTACCTGAACAATACACACCTTTAAATGAACAAGATTTTGATAACATTAAAAAACTTGGTAAAGCGCTTGATAATAGTAATGCTTCACTTTCAATCCAATTAAGATAGAAAAAACGTCCATGCCTAGCGCAAGGGCGTTTTCATTATCCAGTATAAAAAGAGCACCTCATTGTTTACCCAAACAACAAGGTGCTTTTGTATTATAGCAGCATTTTATTTTTTAGTGAGAAAAAGTCAAAATTATTTATCAAATAGTGCTGTTTTATATTCTGGCCCATAACGCTTAATTAATTCTTCACGATATGAACTAACTTGATATGGATAGTTATCTTTGTTAGTACCATCAATTAAGTTATAAGCATACAGTATATCAGCAGTGTCATTTTTTCAATAAAATTGCTTATCAAAAGTATTGACAAATGAGACTACAACATCACGATATGAGTGCACTAGTCTTAAATTATTGTCAAAGTATTTTGTTTCTCCATCAACAATAGATCCTCATTTTAATCCTATCGGCAAGTTATCTTGGTTAACTGCTAGTGAACCAGAGGATCCACCACTTAGATTATTAGCACTTGAAGAATAGAATTGCAACATATATCTTGCATATAAAGTACCATCATAATCTATTGTACTTTTTGGATTAAATTCAACACTATAGTCAGCTATTGCATCAGTCACCTTATAGTTATAAATACTATCCCCATTTTCATTAATCTTACTTCAAGAACCATTAATTTCAGTCTTATTACCATTTTTAGCTGGATATCCAGCAATAAAAACATTATTAGGTTGCTTGTCAAATTTATTATTGCCAAATTTAGCATTCATATAGCTATCTAAATAAATAGCTGATTTGTAGCTTTCTGGTTGAGATAAGTAGCTAGTAATCTTATTATCTGGATACATCTTGTTATATTCTTTTAGGATGTTGCCAGCTGACATGTAGTCTACTGAAATATAAGGCAAGCTAGAATTGAAGTTTGCCTTTGCTTTATTAGCAATTGCTACTTTTGAAGCATTAACTTGTGCAATTGCATCTAAGATATGTTGTACATAAGCTTTTTGAAGGCGACCTGTTTCAATTAAACTATTATATTCATTTCTTGCTTCAGCATTATTTCCATAAGCAGTTGCTTCTGGATCATAGAATCGTGCTGTTTCCAAAAAGCTCATAGGGTTTCACTTAGCAAATGCATTTAAGTCAACATATCATTCAAGTACAGCAAAATCAGCTGCTACATTACCTTTGACTTTATTTGGTGAAATAAAATTGGTTGCTACATAAAAGTTCTTAGGAATGTATAAAGCATGTGAATCTCAATTGTTCATAAATTGGTACATGTAATATTGATTTTTGCCATCAGTTCAATCAGGATCAAATCCGATAAATGAAGTAGCTGTATGAATCCCTTTGCTAATTTTGCTTTCTTGTCTATTATCTGAATGATCATTTTTATCAATATTTGCATTAGCTACGTGTAAATTGGTTCCTAAATATAAACGATATTTATTATTTCCTAAATCAACATAGTCTAATAATCAAGCAGTTCCAAGTGCTAAGGTTGATTCATTCTTTTTAGCATCATCTACATTCTCAAATACTATTTTAAAGGTGCGTTTAAAGATAGAATCGTAAATATTGTAATTACTAAAGCTTGGATTTTTTGTAGCTTTATTTTCAATTATTAGTTTTTTAACTGTTGCAGCATTATTCTTGTAAAACTCGCTAATTTCGTCTGCGCTTCTAGGTGCATTCATATTAGCTTCAAATTTTTCCCATAACTGTTTGATATTATCTTTAGCCCTATTACTTGCTTCAATCTTGCTATTGATATTATCAAGTTCTTGCCCCTTTCAGTCAATTGTTTCTAATGATGCTAGGCCAGTGGTAATTTGAGCTAACATGGCTTGAATTTCAGCATTTTGTTTATAGTAGTCACTAGCATTAACTCACTTGTCAATTTCAGCTTGCAATTGTTTAAATTTTGAAATTGATTGCTCGGTTGCTTGTTTTAAACTAATGTAATATTTTTTAACGCTAGCTAGATCATTTTGTACTTGTGCTAGTTTACTTCTAGCTCTAGCACAAAGAACTATAATACTATCATAATTAGCTTTTTCATTTCCAATTTCTTCTCTTAATTTTTCAAGTTCTTTATAAGAAGCGAGTTCATTAATATAATTTATTAAATCATTATTTTTTGTCTCAAAATCTTTGATAGCATCTAGTACACTAGCTTTATTTTGCTCAGCTTCTTTTCTAGCATTAGCACTTGCATCAGTTAAATCCTTTTTAACCTTGAGCAAGGCTTGAAATGAGCTAAGCAAGTAATCAAAACTTAAATTAATATAGCTACGTTTAGTTAGTTCATTTCTAAGATTTTGATAATTTCTTTTTAATATTGGATCTAATGAAGCTACATCCATTTGATCACATAACGAAATATTTAAAGCAATATATGACCAAATATTGAATTTTAGTTCATCACTAGCTTGACTTATTAAATTAGGTAAGTTTAACTGATCATTATTCACAATTGGACTATAGGTAACTTGATAGTTTGAAATCATATTAAAGGCTTTAGCATAGCTTTCAAGCATTCTGTTATATTGTTCAATCACCTGAACTTTATTGCGATTAACTAAATAAATTAATTCCTTTAAGTATTCAATTAAATTATCAAATTTATTAGTAGGTAAAGCAATAGTTGGACTTTCTAATTCACTATTAATTGTATTAAGCTTAGCAATTGCATCACTATATAATCCAATTGCTGAAGTAAGAGCATTTGAATAGCTTGCAATTAAAGCATTTGTTTTATCTATACTATATTCATTATTAATAGCTTCTATAGCTTGTTTTAAGGCATTAAACTCTGATGCACACTCAGTTTGTAAAGGTGCATTAGCTTGATAAATAGCTAGAAGATTTTTAGCATTTACATAGTTATCTGATTGTTTATTTATACCTAGTAGCAAGGACTCAAGAGCAGAAATCTTCTTATTTTTTTCATTAATTTCATTTTCATGTTCCTTGAGCAATTTAATCTTTTCATTCTTTAGTTCACCAATTTGTTGATTTAGAGCTAATTTTTCATTATTTAAATTTGAAATAGCTTGCTCATTTTTAGCAATTTCAGCTTCTTTTTGAGCTAAAGTTTTCTTATTTAATTCAATTTGTGCTTGTAATTGTGCAATTTGATTCTTTAGCCCTGTAATGTTGCCTTCTAGCTCAGTGATATAAGCTTGTTTAACTTCAATACTTTTGCTTAGTTTATCTATTTCATCTTGATTTGAATGTAATTGTGCTTTTAGTTCTTCTAATTGTTCTTTTGCTTCTATAATTTGATTTTCATAACTTGCTTTAATATCATTAATACCATCAATTTTATCTTGTAAAAGATTAATTTGATTATTAAGTTCTGTGCTTTTTGCCTCATTTTGATGTTTTAAAGTAGCCAATTGATCATTTAATTGAGCAATGTTGTTTTGATGTTGTTTAATTTGATTATCTTTTTGTGCAAGCTCTAAGTCATAAGCTTTTTTATTAGCCTCTAGCTCAGAAATTTTTACATTTAAAGCAGCCTGAACAGCTTGATTATCTTGTTCAAGTTTTTTAATTCTTTCAATTAATTTTTGCTCTAGCCCTTGATTTATATCATCACAAGAAGAGGAAATAACAGGCAAAAAAGTTGCCACTGAGGCACTAGATATTAAAAGTAAGTTACGTAGCTTTTTCATATTTAAATTTTATTCTATTTTTACTTATTTTTTTAATTCTATTAATAACTTATTATTTTTTCCACAAATGTGGAAATTGTGGAAATAGCATGCTTTTTTGACTAAAATTTCAGTAAAAAAGTTAAAGTTTGATAAACTTTAATTACTTAGTAATTAAGTTTAATTTAAGTCTATTAACTAGGAGAATTATGTTCGAAAATATATTAAATAAACTACTTGATACATCATTACGTAACAATTTAGTCAAAATTAAGCCTGAAAAATATTTAACTATAGAAGCTATTGAAGAAACAGCTGAAGGGCCATTTTTATTAACTAATAATGCTAAAAGTGCCACAGCAAAACAAAGTATTATGCTAGTTAATATTGCCGATGCTGAACTTAGCAAAATGGCTGACAAATTTATCAAATTCAATCGCCTTTCAATTGAAGAAACTGGGATAAATATTTTAAATCTAACTCTTGGAATTTTAAAATGACAAGATCGCGATGATAACTTGCTTAATTCACCATTATTTTGCATTAGCGCAGAATTAAATAGTGAAAAAGATGATTATTTTATTGAAGCTTCTTATGCTAATATCGAGCCAAACTATACGCTTGCTTTTAAATTTAAAACTGAATATAATTTTGACTTACTTAAAGTATTGGAACAATATTTAGAAGCAAAGAGTACTTTTAATGAAGTACTAGATAATTTAACTGAATTAGAAAACCAACTCCTAATTCAAATTAATTTTGGTCAAAAACAACTCAAGGTTCAAAAGCTTGCTTATTTTGGTATTTTTACTTATTCTAAAATCAGCATTTATAATGACTTAATTCAAAACAAGTCCCGTTTGGATGCTTCACCATTTTATCAACAATTAAATGGCCAAATGCAAAACTTTAATTTCGAACTTATCTCTGATAAAGATATTGATGAAAAAATTGATTACTTAAATTACTACCACTGTCTTGAATCTGACGGATCACAAGAAAAGGCTATTCAAGCTGCAATTCAAGGCCACAGCTTCGTGCTTCAAGGTCCTCCTGGAACTGGAAAATCTCAAACTATTAGCAACATCATTACAGAATTAATGTCACGTGGCAAAAGAGTTCTGTTTGTTGCTGAAAAAACAGCTGCTGTTGATGTCGTTTATAACACACTAGCAGATAAAGGCTTTGAAAAATTTATCCTACGTCTTCATAGTGATGATAACAATAAAGAATTTGCTAAAAAGTTACTTGCTGACTATGAAGAAACAAAAAGCTATCCTAAATTAAATAATTCATTTCGAGATGAAATGAATCGTAATATTTCTCAATATGTCAGATTAATTAATGACTATGAAAACATCCTAGTAGATAGCGATAAAAATAGTGTTCCATTATTTACTTTATTTAATAATTATCTAGAAATTAAGGACTACTTGCCTATTTCTGAATCCTTTAGTTTTATGCGTAGTTATTCAGAAGAAGAACTTAGAGATATCTATGACTTACTAAAAAATTACCAAGGCATGCTAAATTCCTTTAATAAAATCAACTATTCAAAATGATTTTCAATTATTCACACTAGTGAAGTTGACTTTAACAAGATTATTAACTGCTTAAATAATCTTAAAAATAACTTAACCCAACTTAATTACTTACTTGGTAATAGTGACTATATTTTTATTAAAAATAATGAGTTATTTAGCGAGATTGAAAAGGTTAAAAATATTACTTTTATTTTGACTAAAACTACTTGAAATAAGAAAAATAACTTTACCTTTAATTCTGAATTAAGAACTCTAAAAGAAATTTCAAAATTATATAAACAAATTACAAGGTTGCTTAGCTTTGATCAAGTTACTTTGAAAATGAATCAAGAAAATATCAGCTATTTAGAAAAATGATTAAAAGAAAACAAAAATGGTTTCTTTAGAGCTTTCTCAAAGCAATATAAAGCTAATAAAGAAGCCTTAAGCTTACAAGATTTTGGTCTTGGAATTCATCATAATTCTTATAGAAAAGCTAAAAAACTTTATAAAGCTAGTTTAAAGGCTCAAAAGATCTTTGATAAGATTCAAACTATTTTACCATCATTAACATTCCAATTTAATATTCAAGATATAGTGTTAGTTGATATCTTAATTAAAAACTTTGAAACTTTAGCAAACAGCTTTACTGATTCAGAATTTAGTTTTGCAGTTAACTATACTAAAGAAGTTGCTCCTGTTGCTCGCTTTTCATTTGCTCAATTACAAGAAATGATTAGTGAAATTAACTCTAATTACACTGAACTATTTAAAAACTTTTTAGTTGAATTAGATGCTGAAAACTATTATGCAATTATGAATTTCATTGATACCTTGTTAATGGAACAAAATAATGGTTATGTAATAGTTTCTAAGAATAATTTAGAAATTAAATTAGTTGAATTTGGACTTGAAAACTATTTAAGTTTCTTACATTCAGGTCACTACAACAGCTTATTTGTAAATACATTTAAATGATCATATGCAAACTGAAATATTAAAAATATTTTAGTAAGAAATAATTTAGCAAGCGATTTTGTTAAATTAAAAGATTTACATGAAAGATATCAAAATGATATTGCAATCTTAAACAAAAACGCCTATGCCAATGCCTTAGAAGCTTGCAGTAAGCAAGTTCCTAATTTCCTTGGAACTGAACGTAGTTACCTAATATTAAAAGCAGAAGCTTCTAAGTCACGTAAACTAAAATCAGTTAAAAATGTAATGTCGGAAGCTAGTGATGCTATCTTACAAATGAAACGTTGTTTAATGATGTCTCCTCTTTCAGTTTCAACATACCTAAAAGATTCAAGTGCAACTTTTGATGTTTTAATTATTGACGAAGCTAGTCAAATCAAGACAGAAAATGCTTTATCTTCAATTTTTAGAGCAAATCAATACATTATTTGTGGTGACGTTGAGCAATTACCACCTACCAGTTTCTTTGAAGAAAAATCTGATCTAGATGAAGTTGATGATGAAAACATCTATGACTTAGATGCTTATGAATCAATACTTTCAGCTGGTGCCTCATTCCTTAAATCAATTGCTTTAAGATGACACTATCGTTCAAAATATGAATCATTAATTTATTCATCTAATACCAATGTTTATGATAATACACTTGTTTCTTTCCCAAGTGTTTCAAATGGAGATCGTTTCACAGGGCTTAATTTCATTTATACCAATGGTATTTATGAAGATCGTGAAAATGCACAGGACGCTGATGCAACAATTAAAAAATTAACTCAAATTATTGACAAGTTTGGAGACAAGAAAACTATTGGTGTTATTACTCTTAATATCACTATGGCTAACTATTTAGATAAGCATCTTAATAGATTTTTAAATAGTAATGAAAAATACAAGCCTTTCTTAAACCCTAAATCAAAAACAAAATTCTTTATTAAGAATATTGAAAATGTGCAAGGAGATGAAAGAGATATCATCTTACTTGTAATTGGATTTGGTCCAAATTCTGAAGGTAAGATTTCACATAATTTTGGAGCAATTAACCAAGACGCTGGATATAAACGTTTAAATGTAGCAGCATCACGTGCTAAAGAAGCCATGTTTATTGTTTCATCACTAAAATACAGTGATATTGATACAAACAAAAGCCCAGCTCGTGGAGTTGCCTTCTTAAAGGACATACTTAAAAATGCTGAAGTCGGAGTGCAAAGTGTTGCCTCAAATAGTGCTATTACACAGGCGTTTAAGGTTCAATTAGCACAGGAATTGACTAATTTAGGTTACATTGTACATACCAATGTTGGAGCTAGTGATTTCAAAATTGATTTAGCTATTTATAACAAAGAGAAAAACAAGTATGTGCTTGGGCTTGAATGTGATGGAACAACATTTGCTTCCTCACGTGTTGCTAAAGATCGTGATTATTTACGTAGTAATGTTTTACAAAGTCGTGGTTGAATTATTTATCGTATGTGATCAACTGATTGATTCAAAAATAAAGACTTGGAAATGGAACAATTAACTAACTTTATTAAAAAACACCTTTCTACACTTGAACAAGTTAAGCCACGCTTAAATGAAACTTTAGAATCACAAAACCTCATTGAGCAAGTTGCAAAAGTAGATTTTAGAAGTTGCTTTGAACCTTTAATTAACCTAAAAGAAGTGAGAAGAAATACTTTAATCCGTGATAAGGCAATATACTTACAAGAACATATTAATGTAATTTCACTTAAAGAATTAAAAGTTTTAATCCAAAAAGTATATACAAACCCTAAAAATATCAATCTAGTATTAGATAACTATAGGTTCAAAATTATTCAAGGATTTGCCTACAACACAGGGCTAAATAATCAAGAAATCAAGTTTAAGACTGCATACGATGATGATAGAAGAGAAATTGGATTCTTACATCCTAAAGAATGAGAACACTTCTTAGCTAAAGCAAAAGAATTTAATAACGAAGTGAACTATGATGAGTTAGCTAAAATTGCTCTTGAGTTACTTGGTTACAAACGTCAAAGTGCAGTTACTTTACAACAAGTTATAGATATATTGAAGAACACTAATGAAAAAGGAGGCAAATAATGCCAGAATATCCTGAAGTCACAGTTGTAACAAATACTTTAAATTCCTTAACTAGTGGACACAAAATAATAGATATTAAGGTTTTAAAGGATAAATTAATTAAGAATGCTTCAGAAGTTCAATTTATTGACTTCTTAAAAAACAAAACTATAAAAGAAATATGTAATTACGGGAAGTTTATTCTCTTTACATTTGATGATAATTCTCGTATGATTTCACACCTTAGAATGTCTGGAAAGTACTTTGTGCTAGATGTAAACAGTATAAATCCAATGATGCAAGAAGCTCATAACTATATTTATTTCTATTTAGATAATAATACAGTGATGATTTATAATGATGCTCGTATGTTTGGCTCATTTGAAATTATTCCTTCCAGCGATACTCGTAGCATTTATGAAATTAAAAATTTAGCCAAGTTACCACACCAAGTAGATATTGATGCTTTATGGGCTAAATTACAACATAAAAATATCAGTATTAAAGCAGTATTACTTGACCAATCCTTAGTTTTAGGAGTTGGAAACATTTATGCTGATGAAGCTTTATATCGAATTAAAATGTATCCAATGCTTAAGTGCAATAAAGTTTCAAAAGCAAGATTAGCTCAATTATTACAAGCTGCCGGTGATATTATGAATGATTCAGTGGCCCTTGGTGGTTCTTCGGTACATACTTATGTATCCGTTAACTCTAAAAGAGGGAGCTATCAGGAAAAATTGCAAGTTTATGGAAAAGATGGACAGCTTTGTTCCACATGTAAACATTCTTTAATAAAAAAAGTAAAATTAGATTATAAGCAAAATGGACGTGGCACAAGCTTTTGCCCAAATTGTCAAAAGGAAATTAATGGATAAAAAACTGCTCATAGTAGTTGATATGTTAAATGGTTTTGCTTATAAAGGAGCTTTAGCAAGCTCAAACATTGCTAAAATAATCCCAACCATTGCTAATATTGTTCAAGAATTTGATCATAATTTATTCGTTTGTGATCACCATTCAGCTGAAGATTTAGAAATGAAACTTTACCCAATTCATTGTCTAGCCAATGATGTTGAATCCGAAATAGTGGCACCACTAGTGCCTTATGTACAAGAAATTGTTTATAAGAATACTACTAATGCCTTCTGAGATATACCAGCAAAAATTTGGGATCTTTATGATGAATTTTATCTAGTAGGATGCTGCACTGACATTTGCATTCTCCAATTAGGAATAACTTTAAAAACATATTTAAATAAGATTCATTCAGATAAAAATGTTATTGTATATCAAGATGCAGTTGCTACTTATGATAGCAAAGAGCACAATGCTAAACAGTATACTGAAATAGGCTTAAAAGCTTTAAAAAACGCAGGAGTAATTATAAAAACATGAGAACAGTAGATTTACATGGTTTAACTTCAGAACAAGCTATGATTGAAGTTGTTAAACATTTATATGACCTAAAAAGAAATAAAGTTGATTCAGTACTATTTATTACTGGAAATGGTACAGGTACACTAAAAGCTGCTTTAGAAACTTTTTTAGTTAAAAACAAGATTAAATACAACCTTCAAAACGATGGAGCAGCTTACTATTTAGACTCAAGAGATTGCTTTTCTGGCTCAAATTCAAGCTTATATGATGAAGAAGAGTTCGAAGATGAATTACTTGATGAAGATGATTTAGAAGATATTTTCACAGGTTACAAATTCTAATTTTAATTAACACCCTTGTGGTGTTTTTTTATGCAAATGTGGCTGGAAAGCGATAAGAAAAATCCATCCAGGAGGATGAATTATTTCTTATCAATATTTTCTATTTCTTGTTTAGTCATATCTAATTTCTCAACCAGGTCTTGGGTTTGAGTAGCAGAAGTTTTTGTATCTGCTTCTTTAGCTTTAAAGTCTAGATCATTGTTATCTAGAAAAGCTTTTTGTTTGCCAAACATTTGTCTTAATTTGTCCATTAGTTTTTCATTTAGCGTAAATGTAGCAGCCAAATAAGCTACTGCACAAAGTAAGAAAACTAATACTGTATCAAATGGGAAAACTAATCATTTGGTTTCAAAAACTTCTTTGTTATCTGGACCTTTAACACTGTGAGATTGTGGAATTCAAAATAGAGTTAAAACAATTCCGATAATAAAAATATAATTTGAAAAACGATAAATTGATAGCTTTTTGTTTCAAGCTAGAATAAATCCATATATCACCACACTAAAGCCATAAACCACTGACATAACTATTCTTGCCCAAAGAGGCAAGTGGTAGTTTGAATCAGGTATAAAAACATTTCAAGGGATGATAATACCACTAGTTAAAATTAGCAATAAGCTAAAGATAGTTAAATAAATATAAAATGATGTTGTATATCAATTTCTTTTAGCTGTTTTAGTGGCAGTTTTTTGTTTATCCACGAGAGTCTCTCAATCTCATCATTTGTAGGATGAAGTCAGCTAATGGTAATGTCACAGTTTCTTCTTTTCCGTATTCTCTATAAGAGATAGTTTCGCTTAGTCTTTCTTTTTCACCTAAAATAATTTGGAATTTAGATTTAGACATTTGAGCTTCACGAACTTTTTTACCTAATCTTTCGTCTCTATCATCAATTTTTGATCTAAAGTCTGCGTTAAATAAAATCTTGTTTACTTCTTGAGCATATTTAATGTCTTCTGCATTATTTGTAGCAGGGATAACTGTAAATTGTTTAGGTGCAAGTCAAAATGGTAAAACACCTTTAGTTTGTTCAAGTAAAATAGCAACAAAACGTTCATATGTTCCAATTAATCCACGGTGAATCATAACTGGACGTTCTTCTTCATTGTTTTGGTTAGTGAAAGTAATTTGGAAACGTTCTGGTAGTAAGAAGTCAAGTTGTAATGTAGAAACAGTAATTTCGTGTCCTAAAGCTGTAAAGATTTGAATATCCATTTTTGGACCATAGAAGGCAGCTTCACCAATCTTTTCTTCATATTTAACACCTAATTCATTAAGTACTTCACGAAGTTGGTTTTCTGCTTCATTTCACATGTGATCATCTTCATAGTATTTTTCTTTATTTTCAGGGTCTCTTAATGAAAGAGAAACATAAGAAATTTGAATTTTGAAGATTTCAAGAGTTTCTTTAATTAATTGGTACATTGATTTGAATTCTTCAGCGATTTGGTCTTTTCTAACAAATAAGTGTCCTTCTGTTAGTAACATACCCCTTACACGTTCAAGTCCTGTAAGTGCACCTGATTTTTCATATCTGTATAATTGTGATTGTTCTGAATATCTAATAGGTAAATCACGGTATGAACGCTTTTCTGTGTTGTAACATAAAATGTGGTGAGGGCAAGTCATTGGGCGTGGAATTAAACGTTCATTTTCAACTACAATAGGTCTAAACATATCATCTTTGTAGTGAGCTAAGTGCCCTGAGATTTCATAAAGTTCTTCTTCTCCGAAGTGAGGAGTTAAAACTTCTGTAAATCCATATTTTCTATCCATTTTAAGTACAAGGTTTCTTATTTCATTGTGAATGTACATTCCATCTTCAAGTCAGAATGGTAATCCTTGACCACCTAATTTGTTAAATGTAAAGAGTTTAAGTTCTTTTCCAATTTTTCTGTGGTCTCTTTCTTTTCTATCTTTTAAGATTTCTAAGTAAGCATCTAATTCTGCTTGGCTTTCTCATGAAGTACCATAAATTCTTGTTAATTGGATATTATTGCTATTTCCTCTCCAGTATGCACCAGCTAGTGATAAAAGCTTAAAGTATTTAATTTTCTTAGTGTCTTCTACGTGTCCACCTGCACATAGGTCAACAAAAACTGTTTCATTGTTAAGTGGATCAACTAGAGCATAGAAAGTAACATTTTTTCCAGCTGCTACTAGTTCATCATATAATTCTTGTTTATAAGGTTTATTAGTAAAATCATATTCATCGATTGAAACTTGTTTCATAACTAAATTACGTGAAGCAAGTTTTTTCATGTATTTTTCAATTTTAACTAATTCTGTGTCACTTAATGGTGTTTCAAATTCGAAGTCATAGTAAAATCCTTCATCTGTAGCAGGTCCAAATCCTAATTTAACATTTGGATAAAGTTTTTCAACTGCTGCACCAAGTAAATGGCTTGTTGTGTGATTTAAAAGTTTATTTGCTTTCATTGTATCTCCTTAAATTAGTGAAATTATAATACTTTTTTAATTTTCTATCTTACTAAAGTAAGATAAATGTCTTTAAAATATTTGTTTTTTATATCTTATCACCAATTAGTTATCTGGATACAAAAAAAGCGAGCCAATGCTCGCAAATTAACGGGTTGATCATTTAAATGACTTAGCTGATAATCCAAATAGAAGGACACTTCAAATGTAAGGTAAGATTAAGTTTATAATGTTTTCAGCTTTTGAACCAATTTGAATTAAATCATCTTGACTAATAGCTTTATTACCCATAAGGATATAAGATTTTAAATCAGAGCTAAAATCAGGTCTCATTTTAATTCATTGAACAATTTGATTTGTACTTTGATCTAAGTTACTTGCATTTAAGTTTTGAATTAGTTGTTGGAATTGACCTTCACGAGCCACTGATGCATTAGCACCTAGAGCAAGGTTTTGTAAGAATAAGACATTATTATCATTTAAGCCTTTACCACTGGCTAAAACATCATTTAGACTAGTATGAACTGTTTGGTTAAGAACTGATTCAAATGGTACAACTAATGGTTGAATAGTTTTTAGTGAGTTAACTGAATAATAAGTTTTATTTACATCAAATATATTATATTTTTCAAATGCAACTGAATTAAATTCACTAGTTGCAATATTATGCATATGATGCAATAATTGATCAATTTCAGGTTTTATTTCATCCCCTTGTAGTAGTGGGAAACGTTTTAAAGCTTGAGTATATTTAGCAACTGATTCAAGGTAAGACATGTAATCATTTAGCGCATAGATAGCTGGCGCATCTTTGGCAGCAAAATTGATTTCTTTTCCACTTATTTGAATAACAGGAGTTAGATAAGCACTTCCTTCAAATGCCATCTTATTTTGAGTAATTGATGATTTAAAAGGTGAAATATATGAGAATCATCACATTCCTTTAACTTCTGAGACAGCTACCATTGGAAATACTTGACCAGTTAAAAACATTGAAATAATTAATAAAGTAGAACCTAAAGCTTGAATCATTAAAATAGATTTGGATACTGAAACAATAAAGAGCCCAACAGCTAATGAAACTAATGTTAAAGTTAGTAATGAATATATAAGGCCTCCAACTTCAATTTGTTGGAAGATTTGTTTCAAGGAAGCTAAAGAAACGTGATAGTTTACTCCACCAATTACTTTACTATAAACCACTTTTCCTTCAGTAAAATAATCAGGTCCAAAAATTATAAAAGTAAAAAATAAGGTTCATAATCCTGAAAGAAACATTATGATGAAATAATAGCTAGCTACATAGAGTAAAAACACTAAAGGCTTTATTTTAGTTGCACCAATTCTTTTTAATAATGTTGACTTCTTAAATTCAAAAATAGCTGTAGGTAGTGAGACACAAGCAATTGCAACTGGGCCAATTGTTAATGAAGATGAAGCAATCATTGGATAATTAAAGATTAGCCCACAAACAACAATGAAGATAATAGGATAACCGAATGCGAAAAATGGCCCTACAAAGGCTTTTCAAAAGTGAATGTTAATTAATGAGAAAATACCATTAAATGTATTCTCAGATTGTGATTTTATTCTTTTACTTTTCATATCTATCCTATGTATTTATCTAAGCATTTAGCAACTGAGCCAAATTCAGCTATTGTTTCTTCTTTTAATGCATCATAAATGATTTTTCCCTTATGCATAATAACAATCCGATCAGCAATTATTTCAACTTCATTGACATCGTGTGAAATTAATAAGATTGAAGATTCATTTGCAATTGCAAACTTCTTAATAAAATGGATTAAGCGAGATTTAATTTTTATATCTAGCCCGGTGCTTAATTCGTCTAAAATTATCAATTTCGGGCAGTGGATAATAGCAAGCAAGGCATTTAATCTTTGTTGCTGACCACCAGAAAGCGCTGATGCTTTATTGAAAATAAATTCATCAATTCCAAAAATTTTTATTAAGTTTTCAATGTCAGCTTCATCTAATGCTGATCCATAAATTTTCTTCATTGAAACAATAACATCTTTAACTGTTAGCCCTTGTGGGTAGGAAGAATCTTGAAATTGAATTCCAATAAGAGCATTATTAATTTTGCTAGCTTCTTGCATGTTATAAATAATTTGACCACTAGTTGGATTTGATATTCCAACTATCATTTCAACAGTTGTTGTTTTTCCTGCACCATTTGAACCAAGTAAAGCTACATTTTGACCTTGATATAAGGTTAGATTCATATCATTAACAGCATAAAATTTCTTATTATGACGTAGTGAAAATTCTTTACTAACGTTTTGTATTGTAATGAGTTTTGGTAAATCGAATTCACGAGTTTTAACAGCTTGATAGAGTTCAACTTTTTGCGATTGTTTTTCTAAGTCAGCTAAAAAATCTCGAGATATTTCTTGTACTTTTGCTATCTTATTATTCATTTTATTTCCTTTATCTATTAAATTATAAATTTATTTTGCATATTAGGCAAAAGAATGTAAAATATGGAACTTTTTTGTTCCACATTACTTTTAATTCTAGCTAGTAGTCTTTTTAGTAATTTAACTTATAAAAAAGCTACCTAGCAAGTGCTGGCAGCCTTATAAATTATTTAAAATTATCTTTCATCAGTTCATTCAAATTGGAATCCAAAGATACTTACAGTATCTCCAATTTCAATTCCCATACGAACTAGTTCATCTCATACACCCATTTTTTTCAAGATGTTGTTAAATCTTACTAAGTTATCAAAAGTGTTAATTGGGATTCGATTGTAAAGCTCTTCAACTTTTTTACCTTCAATTTCAAAGTATCCTTTGTATGGATTCTTAATTACATAGTCAGGTTCGTATTCAATAACTGTTTCTTCTTCTTGCTCTTCTTCGATTGTTTCATAATTATGTTTAGTAATCATGTCTCATAATTTAGCTTTAACTTCATCTAAGTTTTCACGGAAGATTGCTGAAATTGTTACTACCTCAATATTTGGGTATTTAGCCTTAAATGCCTTAAGGTGAGCATCAAAAGCTTCTAAATCAGATTTATTTGCAATTACTAATTGAGGTTTATTTTCAAGTTTTAAATTGTATGATTTAAGCTCATTATTAATGATTTCAAAATCTTGAATTGGATCTTTTTCTTCTGACCCAAAATCAATAATGTGAGCAATAACTCTACAACGTTCAATGTGTTTAAGGAATTGAATTCCAAGTCCTTTTCCAAGTGCTGCACCTTGAATTAATCCAGGTAAGTCAGCTACAGTAAAGGAATCATCATGGAATTGCACCATTCCAAGTTGTGGCACTAAAGTAGTGAATTCATAATCAGCAACTTTAGCTTTTGCATTAGAAATAGCATTTAAAAATGTTGATTTACCAGCTGATGGTTTACCAACCACTCCAACATCACTAAGAATTTTTAGCACAATGTGAGCTTCAAATTTTTCTCCAGGCATTCCATTTTCACTGATTCTTGGTGCAGTATTTTTAGCAGTCTTGAATTTAGTATTTCCTCTTCCACCTTTACCACCTTTGGCAATTAAGTATGGAACGTTTGCTTCAATAACGTCAGCAATTAATTTTTTACCATTGTAAACTAAAGTTCCAACTGGTACTTTGATAAAAGTATCTTCAGCATTAGCACCATAAAGATTTTTAGGTCCACCTTTGATCCCATCTTTAGCAACAATGTGTTTGTTTTTATAAAAGGCTAGAAGTGTATTTTTACCACTGTCCCCAACGAAGTAGACGTTTCCTCCACGTCCACCATCTCCTCCATCAGGACCACCTTTATCAACGTGAGCTTCTCTACGGAATGAGACCATTCCATCTCCACCACGTCCGGCTTGAATGTTTACATAAACTTCATCGATAAATTTAGCCATATTCCCCTCCTTGGGTTGATTTATTTTATTATTTTCTTCCTACTTGCTTATATTATATAAGGTTTTGGCAAGATTATAAAAACAGCAATAAAATCTGCTGTTTTTATTCATTGATTTTATTAGATATAGTCGTTTATTCCAACAAAAGTTTGTTCATCTGGATGGTTGATATCTCAATATCCAGTTTCAATTCTTTTGGCTCTAACATTTTGACGATGTAATTCAAGTTTAGATCAAATTCATGAACAAATGTAAATTGATGAATATACCCCAATACTAATTCCAAATAACATAACAATGTTAAATGAGAAATCTGTGGCATTGTGGAAGCATAATAAGACAAGAATAGCTAAAATAGTTGTTCCTGAAGTATATAAACTTCTCTTTAAGGTTTCAGCAATTGAGCTGTTAACAATTTTAGTAATATCTTCTTTTCCTAAAATTTGGTTAACATATTGTGTTTTAATTGTTTCTCTAATTTTGTCAAATGTAACTACAGTATCATTAATACTTAATCCAAGGATTGAAAGCATAGCAGCTACAATAATGGTTGAGACTTGCAATCTAGTAATTACAATAAAGGCCATAACCATTAAGAAATCGTGTAGCAGACCAATAATAGCTGCAATTGAGTAAGTTCAGCTCATTCTAAATAGTAAGTAAAGCACAATTCCAACAAAGGCAATGGCAGTAGCAATTACTGCATTAAGCACTAATTTTTGGGCTTCAGTAGATGAAATAGAGTAATCTATTATCTTAAGAGCTGAGTCTTGAGCTAGAATTAATTCCTTAATCTTTTGTAATTCAGTTAGTGAGAATTCTTGAGCAGTCTTAATTGAAATTGCTCAGTTATCACTAGTTGAGCTGACTTTATTTAGCGAAATAATTGAGTCAACATTATGAATGTTGAGTGCTTGACTATTGTTTAATAAAGCTTGTTGAATAGCTTGAGCTTGAGCTTGGGTTAATTGTCCACCGATATCAGAAGTAATAGTAATATTAGTTCCCCCTGAGAATTCTAATGAACGATTAAATCCTGCTCAAATATCTTTATGTGCTCCTGATATAGATGCGAATACTATAATTCCAGCTAACATAAAGATCAGTGATCCTAAAGCGAATCATTTTGATTGTTTAAGGTAGTTGTTGTTTTCAACAGCAACACCAAGTTTAGTTTTATTATTAATGTATCTTTTTCTAATACCTAGTAAGTAAAGCTTATCATCTAATAATCCAGAGTTAACTAGCATAGTTGCTAAGAATCTAGAAAATAGTAGCATAACTAGTAAGGTAAATAGAATAGAAAGTACTAAAGTAACTGAGAATCCTCTTACTTCCTTAGTTCCGAAGTAAAAGAGGATAAATCCAACAATAATAGTTGTCACATTGGCGTCTAGAATTGAAGAAAGCGATAGTTTATTAGCATTTCTAAAGGATTTTTTCAAGGAATCTCCAGTGTAGACTTGACGTTTTAATCTTTCATAAGTAATAACGTTAGCGTCCACACTAATTCCAATCCCAATAATTAAAGCAGCAATTGTTGCAGGTGAGTATTCACCACGAAGCACTGTAAATAGTAATAATGTTAAGAATATATATAGTGCAATTGAAATTGTACTTAAGGCACCTAATAATCCATAGTTAACCATCATGAAGATTGAAATTAAGCTAAAGATTACAAGTCCAGCATACATTGCATAATTAAATGCATTTGAATTTAAGTTTGGATTTAAGTAAATGTTTGAAAGAACATTTAGCTCATAGTCACTAAGACCAAAGTTAATTTTTCCAGCTAATTCACCAGCTTCTTGTGGTGTAAAGTTTCCTGAAATTTGTACATCTGCAGTGTTTAATGGTCCATTAACACTAGCATCAGAAATTAAGTACTCTTTAGCATTAAATTCATGTTCTTTTAAAATGTTTGGTACTCTTTGAGGTTGTCCATTAATCCCCATAATCACACTGTATGGTTGGTTATTAACGTGAATAAAGTTTCATAAGTTGTGACCTGAAGCTTCTCAATCACTTGGATATTTATCTTGAGCTAACTTAAGTAGCTTTTCAATGTTTAATCACATTAACATTCTGTGATCTTGTAACTGAGAAACATATTCAGTTGCTTTGGTTCATTGGAAAATGGCATCTTTATCAGCTAGTTTTAAATTAACTGAAGTTTTACCATTTTGGGTATTTGAAGAAACAGCTGCTGAATTTTGCTTGAATGGAGGAATCCAGTTGGCTGGAGTTCCACCATTGGCATCAAGAGAGTTGATTGGATTTCCTATTTTGAAAACGCCATCATAAAACAATGGTTGTAAGTCAGCGTTAGTTATGGTTAAAATAGGTTTATCAACGATTTCTTTTTCGAATTCAATACGCTGTGAATCAGTTATAGCTCCACTCTTAGTGATTCTAATTTTTCCTTCACCTTCTGAGGATACTGTTATACCATTAAGTCCAGTACCACCAGTTAAACGTTCAAATAAAGATCTATTAACTTGTTCAGTTAATTGTTTATCAGCATTCTGCCCATCTTTCTTAACTTGAACAAGTACTTCAATTCCTCCACCATACTCAATTGACTTATTAACATTTTTATTTATGTAGAATACACTACCAAAAACAATTGCTAATATTGCTGAGACTATAGTGATGAAACTGATTATCAATCTCTTAAAATTATTTAATTTTAAAAATTTGTTTCATCTCTTTTTCATAACTAGTATATATTTTAGCAAAAAAACTCTATATTCATAATGAATATAGCTGCTAAGGGCCATATTTTACCTTTAGTTCCCTATTTGTAGTGATATAAGTTCAAAAGTTTTTCTCCTTAAGGGCTTTATACTTTAGCCATTTATTTGTTTTTATAATTAGCAAAAATACTTTTATTTCTATATGCTAGGTTTAAAAAATAAATTAGTAGATTATAGCTGCCTGATATATTTTGGATGCTAAATCTAGAATTTGTTACAATTGAAGTATTGCAAGGAGAAATATGATAAAAACAGTAGCAATTGTTTCACTTTCAAGTGGAGCACTAGGAGAACCATTTGTTAAACATGAACTAGATTTAGGGCTCAAACGTCTAAGCCAAATGGGACTTAAAGTTAAAATTATGCCAAATGCCTTAAAAGGAATCCAATATTTAAAAGCACATCCAGAAGCACGTGGACAAGATTTAATAAGTGCTTTTAATGATCCTGAAGTTGATCTTATTTTATGTGCAATTGGAGGATTTGATACTTATTTATTAACTCCATATTTAATGGAGCAAAATAGATTAGCAAATAGTTTAAAACCTAAAGCCTTTTTAGGTTTCTCTGATACCACAGTAAATCACTTTTTACTCAATAAGCTAGGGCTAAAAACATTTTATGGGCAAGCTTTTCTTACTGACATTTGTGAGGTAGATACCAATATGTTACCTTATACAAAACATTATTTTGATCAATTAGTTGCCTTAAACACAATTAGCGAAATTACGCCTGCTAAAACTTGATATAAAGAAAGAACTGATTTTGGGCCTGCAGCACTTAATACTAGTCGCGAAAGTTTTCCTAATGTTAAAGGATTTGAATTATTACAAGGTAAGGCACAATTTGAAGGTGAAATTCTTGGAGGCTGCATTGAATCTATTTATAGTAACTTTTTAGATCCTCAATCACCCGCATATGAAATAACTTCAAAATATCAAATCTTTCCTTCTTTAGACAAATGAGAAAATAAGATTTTGCTGCTAGAAACAGCTGAAACTAAATCATCACCTGAACATTATTTAACTATGTTACAGGCTTTAAAGTCATATGGAGTATTTGATAAAGTTAGTGGAATTCTTATTGGTAAACCTCAGGATGAAGCTTACTATGAAGAGTACAAAGACATTATTAAAAATGTTGTGCCAAATCATATTCCTGTTTTATATAATGTCAATATCGGACATGCAGCTCCAAGATGCATTATTCCATTTGGAATTAAAGCAAAAGTTGATGCTAACAAGCAAATTATTGAGTTTGAAAAATAATAAAAAAACTTAAATATCTACTATATAAGGCTTAAAAAAATAAATATTTAAATAAAAATTCAACATTTTATTGTATTATATATACATAAATTAAATTGTTAAAGAAAGGAGTTGCTGGTTCAGCAACTCTTTATCATTTACATAGGAGGAAAAATGTTTAATGAAAACAAATTAAAAGAACAGTTTCCTAAAATTTTATACGCAAGTATAACAAGTGATCCAGTGTTTGGAAAAACACTTTCTATCACAGTAGATTCTACAAATTTAGATGAAGTTGAAAAGATTTCAAGAGAAATTTCAACTTACTTAGAATCACAAAGCTGGTTCACAGATGATTTTGCTTTAGAAGTGCTTTCTAAAGGAACAGACCTATCTGTAACATTTGATAACATTCATGAATTTATTGATAAATATTTAGACATTAAATTAATTAAACCATTTGATGGATTAACTGAATTAATTGCTAAATTACTTTCGATTGAAAATGATCATATTCTAGTTGAATGAAATCAAAAAGGCAGAATCAGAAAAATCAAGATTGAAAAAGCTAATATATCTGAAATTAGCGAATATATAAAATTTTAAGAGGACATTATGGCTACTAAAAAAACAACCCCAGAAGTTAACAATTCTGAAGAATTTCAATTATTTAGATTAATTGAAGAAGTTGCTACACACAATGATTTCTTATTTGAAGACATCATGGAAATCTTTCGTCAAGCTACTGAAAGAGCCTTTGTTAAAAACATTGACAAAGGTGCTGAAATTGTGCTTGAAGCAGATCACGAAAATAAATTAGTTAGAATGTATAACATAAATGGTGAAGTAGTTGAAGATGATTTCGAATTCAATGAAGAAACACCTGAAGAAAAACTAATTTGCATTCCTTTATCACAAGCTCAAGTATTTAACCCAGAAGTTCAAATTGGTGATATGGTGAGAATTCCATTTACCTTTGCTGACTTACCAAACAGAATTAATGTTGCAATCTTAAATGATTACAAACAAGAATTCAAAGCAATGGAAAAAACTAAAATTATTGCTAAATACTCTCAATTACTAGGTAAAAGAGTTGATGCTAAAGTTTTAACAAGAAATAAAAATGGTTCATACAATGTTTCATTTGAAGACCAAGTTACAGCCTTTTTACCACAAAATAAAGTTAATGAAAAACTTAACTTACAACCAGGTAAATTTATCCCTGTATATATTGATGCAATTAACGAAGATTCAAAATTAAGTATTGTTCAAGTATCTACAACTTCAAACACTGAATTATTTGACTTACTATTCAATGAAATCCCTGAAATTCAAAATGGTGACTTACAAATAGTTGCAATCGAAAGATCAGCAGGATTAAGAGCTAAAGTTGCATTAAGAAAGAATCCAGACAGAAAACTTGACTTCGATACAATTGGTACAGTTTTAGGTGAATATTCTGTAAGAATTAATGCTATTTCTGACTTACTTGGTGGAGAAAAAATTGACTTAATTAATTATTCTGATGATATCTTAGAATACATTAAAAATGCTTTATTACCTGCCAAAGTATTAGATGTTATTGCTAGAAACGAAGAAGATACAGTTAAATATTATGCAATTGCTCGTGATGCTGAAATCAACATTGCTATAGGTAAAAAAGGTATCAACATTGATTTAGCTTCTAAATTAACTAATGCTAAAATCACAGTTATTAAAGCTAGTGATGCAATCGAAAGAGGATTTGAATTTAAGAAAGCTGAACAATTTGATACTCACTATTTCAAAACTACAGAAAGAAACAAGAATTCAAAAGCAACCAAAATGCTTAACAACCTTGATTCATTCATTGATACAGATACCTTATTTAGTGATTTCAACCACAGCTTAGATGAATTTGGAAATGAAGTTGCTCCAGAAGCTACTCCAACAGTTAAAGCAGTGAAAAAAGTTGCAGCCAAAAGACATGCAATCAACATGCAAGATCTTGACACTTTATTCGATGAAGAAGCTATCAAAATTGAAGATGAATTCGATAACCTTGACAGTTATGATTTCATTAGTGAAATTGAAAAATATGACGTTGAATATGGTGAAGAAAATTCAGACGAATTAGATGAAGTAAAAACAGAAGTTTCTGAAGAAGAAACAAATGCTAAAACTAAGAAAGTACTAAACGAATTCAAAAATTCTAAAGTACAACTTAAAGATTTCAAAGTTGATGATGATCTAGCATCTTATGGATTAGCTGATTCATTAGATGTTTCAGAACTAGTTGATGATGACTGAGAATAAAAATTACACTCGCAAGTGTATTGCGACTAATGCTATTACACCAATTGATAAATTAGTAAGATTTAGCTTTGATAAAGAAACTAATCTAGTTGAATTGGATTTAGATCATAACAAACTAAAAAGAGGGGCTTATTTCATCCCTACACAAGAAAATTGAAATTACATAAAGAAAACCAGAGCTCTAAATCGTGTTTTCCGGACAAATATAAGTCCTGAAGTTTACATAGAAATAGAGGAACAATTAAAGGAGGTGCTTTATGACAAAGAAAAATAATAGAATTTCAAACATAAATGAAATTAAAGAACAGTTATCAAACACAAAAACAGAATTAAAAGATGGTGTATTTATCTTTACCGAAAAAATGACTATTGCTGATTTCGCTGAAAAAATTAATGTTTCAGCTAATGAAATCATCAAAAAGATGTTCATGCAAGGGAAGATGTGCAACGTTAATACAATTCTAGATGAGGAACAAATTGCTGAAATTTGTTTAGACTATGGATATGACTTCCAAAAAGAAACTAATATTGATGGATCTAACTTCTTAGATGAAGTTAACTTCACTGATGATGAACAAGATTTAGTGCGTAGATCACCTATCATTACAGTTATGGGACACGTTGACCATGGTAAAACTACTTTAATTGATAAAATTAGACACTCAAATGTTGTAGCTACTGAAAGCAGTGGAATTACACAACATACTGGTGCTTACCAAATTGATTATAAAGGGAATAAAATTACATTCCTTGATACTCCAGGGCATGAAGCCTTTACTCAAATGCGTGCACGTGGTGCTAAAGTAACTGATATTGTTATTTTAGTTGTTGCAGCTGATGATGGTGTTATGCCTCAAACTAAAGAAGCTATTGAACACTCTAAAGCAGCAGGTGTTCCAATGATTGTTTTCGTTAACAAGATGGACAAACCTAATAAAGACTTAGACAGAATTAAAGGTGAACTTGCTGAAAATGATGTTCTCATTGAAGAATATGGTGGGGATACTCAAATTGTTTATGGTTCAGCTATGAAAGGTGAAGGACTTAATGAACTATTTGATGCCATTATGTTACTTGCTGATATTTTAGATTTAAAAGCTAACCCAAATAGATACCCAATTGGTACAGTTATTGAATCTCGTATCGATAAAGGGATTGGATCAGTTTCAACAATTATTGTTGAAAATGGTACCTTATATAAAGGTGACTTCTTAGTAGCTGGTTCTCGTTATGGAAGAGTTAGAATGATTTTTGACTCAAATGGTGCAGCTATTGATAAAGTTACTCCAGGTGCTCCAGGGATTATTTCTGGTCTTAACTATGTACCAGATGCTGGAGATCGTTTCATTGGATTTAATGATGAAAAATTTGCTAAGAAATTAGCTCAAGAAAAAGCTAATGCAGATAAAATGGATTTACTTTACTCACAAAGTAATGTTGAAGAAAACATTGATGGTAAAAAAGTTATTAACATTATTGTTAAATCTGACGTTTATGGTACTTCACAAGCCATCAAAGATCAAATTAACTTACTTGAAAATGATGAAGCAATCATTAAAGTTATTTCAGCTGGTGCTGGTAATGTTAATGAAACTGACTTACTACTAGCTAAAGCTTCAAATGCAACAATTTTCTGTTTTAACTTAAAAGTTTCACCTAACATTAAGCAAAATGCAGCTAGTGCAGGAGTTTCTTTAATTGTACATAATGTTATTTACAAGATTATTGAAGACTGTCAAACAATGCTAGATGGTGAAAAAGCTCCAGTTTACGAAGAACGTAAAATTGGTGAAGCTCACATTATGAAAGTATTTTTCTACTCAAAAGTTGGAAAAATTGCTGGATGTATGTGTGATTCAGGTGCTGTAAGAACTAACTGTAAAGTTAAAGTCCTTAGAGCTGGTAAAACAGTATTCGAAGGTGTTATTGACTCACTTAAACGTGATAAAAATGACACTAAAGAAGTTGTTAAAGGTAAAGACTTCGGTACACACATTAAAGGATTTAATGATATTGCTGAAGACGACATTTTAGAATTCTACGAAGATGTAAGGGTAAATTAGACATATGAATTTGCAAAAGTTTATAAATAACGTTCCAGATTTTCCAAAGCCAGGAATTATCTTTAAAGATATTGCTCCATTACTTAATGATCCTGAAGCATTTAACTATGTCATTGATCAAATGAGTCAATATGTAGCAAATGCTGACATCATTGTAGCACCAGATGCTAGAGGTTTTATCTTTGGTACTCCTGTTGCTTACAAGATGAAAAAACCATTTGTTATGGTAAGAAAAAAGGGTAAATTACCAGGTAAAGTAGTTCAACAAAACTATGACCTTGAATATGGAAATAACACTCTTGAAATTCAAGCTGAAGTCCTTAAACCAGGGCTTAAAGCTGTTATTGTGGATGACATTTTAGCTACCGGTGGAACTACTAAAGCTATTATTGATTTATTACACAATCAAGGAATTGAAGTTACTGATTTAGTAGTACTTGCTACAATTCCTGAATTAGATGGTGCTAAACTTCTTGGAAACGTTAAAATACATTCAATTATGTAAAACTATCAGCCACTGGCTGATTTTTTTATGCCTTTTTTGGCACAAAAAAATCCCATAGGGATTACCTATGAGATTTAAAAGTATTATTTTCTTTTAAGTAGAATAGCAAGAAGACCTGCGATTCAGGCAACTGCTGAAACAGCTACTGCAATTGGTCATCATGCTCATGGTTTTTTACCACTTAAATCTTGGTTTAATAGATCTTGAATAGCTGGTGAAGCTAATTGGTATTCTGAAGAATTCTTCATAGCATCCACTGTAGCTAAATCATCTTTAGTAATTGCTTTATTATCAGCGTTATTTAAGATTCCGATGTAATCGTCTTCTTGAATTAAGCCAGCTAATTTAGCATTATTCTTATCAACCTTGTTAAGTAGTTGAATTGCTTGAGCTAATTCTTCACTATTACGTGTGTCAAGAGCTTGAATTAATTGTTTAATTCCATTTGCATGGTCTTTAACATTGTCTTTAGCTGTATTTAGAGCTTTATCAAATTCTGGGTAAGCTGCAAATGATACTTGAGGTAATGCATTAAGGCCATTATTAATTAAATTAATTTGATCCTTAAATGCTTTTCCTGCATTTTCAGTATTTAATGCAGTTTTTAGAGCTTGATCAGCAACTAAGATAGTAGCTGCACCTTGCATCATTTCAGTTAATTCTTTAACAATTTCAGGTTTTGCTGTTTGGAGTATTTCTCCTAATAAGGCAGCAGTTTCTGGATGTGCTTTCTTAGTATTTAATGAATCAGTTAAGTTAGCAACAAATTGAGCAATTTTTGCTTTAAGATCATTGTTTGTTGCAACTTGATCATTTAGACTCTTAATTGCATCTTGATAGGTTGTAGCTCTATTGAATGCATCTAAGTTATTATTTGCAACAACATCACTTGTGTAATCTGAATTATTGTCAATTACATCTTGAGCTTGTGTAATACGCTTACTGTCTTTTCCAGTAAAGACTTGAGGTGAGAATTGGTCAACTTGATCATTTAGGTTGCTTAATTGATCAACTAGTTGTTTCAACTTAGCATTTCCTTCTTGCATGTATGCAGCATGATTGTTGAAGTATTTGTCACTTAAGTCTTTAATTTGTCCTTGTAATTGAGCAACTTGAGTTTGAATTGCTTGTGGTGAGTTAAATAGCTTGTTGCTATTTACTTGTAAGTTGTTTGATAAAGTATTAGCTTGGTTGTTTAGTTTATTAAATTCTTCTTCCATTGCTTTAGCTTGACCTTTTCCTTGTCCAAGTGAATCAAGAGCAGTATTTAAATCACTGTTTAATTGGTCAATTTGAGCAGGTAAGTTATCTAAGTAAACTTCACCAGTTTCAGGAGTTACTTTGCCAGCTTTAGCAATTGCATCCTTAGCAAAGGCTAATTTATCTGCTGGGATAAAGAAGGCTTCGTATGGTAAGTTTGTTCCTGATTTGTAAGCTTCATCAACTTTAGCATAAGTGTCTTTTAATGTAGCCATAGCTTTATCTAAGTCTTGAGCTTGTTTTAATTCATTAGCTACTTGGTTAGCGTCTTGAGCTTGTGCAATTGCATTTGCTAATGCGCTAGCTTGTGCATTATTTAAGTTGTTTAATCCAGCTAAAGTATTTAATGCATTTCCTTTAGCGTTGTTTAATAATTGTTTTGCAAGTTGGGTGGCAATTTCTTGTGTGCTTGCTTGAGGGTTATTGCTTACAGTTTGAGATTGATCAACAATGCTTGGCACTAATGTAGCATACTTATCATTAATTGTTGGAGCAGCTGCAATAGCTTTATCAAGTTCATTTGTTGCATATTTGTGTTGTAAGTTTTCTAAAGCATTTTCAATTGCTACAACACCACTATCTTTCTTAATAGTTTGAGCATGTGCTAATTGTTCTTTTAATGGAGCAGAGATTTGATCTTGAGGCATATTTGCAATCTTATCTCTTAATTCTTCAAGAGTCTTGAAGACATTTTCGATTGTCTTCTTAGCATTTGCTACAGCATTATCAAGCGCAGCAGCAGCTGTATTATATCCAGCTTCAGTATCATGTTTATTAGCTGCAGCAACTGCTGTAGGGATATCTTCATTGCTTAATGTATTAACAATTCTGTCTCTTAAAGCACTGTGGTGTTCTTTGTTTCCTTCTTGTAACTCTTTAACAAAGTCGTTAGCATTATTAATTGCTTGGTATAGTTTAGCTTTGTTAGTTTCATTTACAAGTTTATCACTAGCAGCTTTAAGTTCTTTTTGAGTTAAGTCTTTATTATTTAAGGCTTCTTTACCTTGAGCAATAGCTGCATCAAGTTGACTTGATTTAGGAGCTAATTGAGCTTTAGCAATCACGTTAGCTAATTCATTTCTTGCCATGAATCCATACAATTGATCAGCTAAGTTGTCGTATGTTGCTTTAGGTGTATTAACATCTGTGTGGTGATATGAAAGCATGTCTCTAGCTGAAGCTAAGATTTCATCAAATTGAGCTTTTAATTCTGCCGGGATTTGTTCTGAAATATTTTCTTTAGCAGCAGCATCATAAGCTAATGCTAATTTGTCTTTTAATAATTGGTGTTGTATTTTAGCTAATATTTCATCATCACTTGCTTTGCTATTTGAATTGTTTAAATCTCTTTTAGCTGTATCTAAAATATCGTTAAATGATGTTGAAGCTTTTAATTCTTGAGGTAAAGCAGCTTGGAATTTAGCAAATTTATCTAAAGCAGCTAGATGTTGTACTTCACGAGCAGCTACTACATCTTCGTAGATATTTGCATTCTTATCTACTGCTTTTGTTGCAGCAACTGTAGCTTTTTCTTTATCTGTAGCAATATCAAAGTTTGCAATATTAGCAGCTGAAACAATAGCGTTGTTGTTTGCAACAGTAGTTTCAATTGTATTTGTAGCAGTTTCTTTAGCTTTTGCAATAGCAGCTAAAGCATTGGCAACTTGATCTGCATTTAAGGTTGTAGCTTCAAGTGCTACTCTAGCAGCTTCTTGAGCATCTTCTAATGCTTTCTTGTTATCTGCAAAGACCTTAGTTTCTTTGTAGAATGAGCTTAAGGCAGCTTCACTAATATTGTTTGGTTTTGTAAATTGGTTAATTAAAGCATCTAAGCTTTCTTTAGCTACTTGTAATTGAGCTTTAGCACTATCTAGGTCTTTAGCTTCTTGAACTTTTGCATCTAATTGAGCTTTATCTTGAGCTTGGTTTAAAGTATCTTTAGCAACTGATTTTTGGTTTGAACTTAAGTTGTTTAATGCATCAATTGCTTCTTTAGCAGCTTGTTTATTGTTATTTCCATTTAAAGCTTCTTTAGCTGTATTAATCTTGCTATTTAAAGCTTCAATAGCACTCTTATCTAAAGCAGCAGCTGCTTGTTTCATAATGTTGTCTTTATCTGAAGCAACTTTATCAAGTTCATTCTTCTTATCAACATCAGCTAATTTGTAATTATCGACAGCTTTTGTTGTTTCGATTGAAGCTAAATTATCTTTTAATTGACCAATAGCTTTATCTAATTCTTTAGCTTTTGTTAATGCATTATTTACAGCTTCTGTACTTTGAGCAGCTTTAACTTCATTAATTAAAGCTTCTTTTTGTGTAGAAGATAAGTTTAGTAACTTATTAATTTCATCAATAGCATCATTTTGAGCACCTTTTAATGCATCTACATTAGCTTTAATCTTACCAAGTACTTCAGCTAATTTAGCAGCAGCTTTGTTTACTTGGGTAACATCTGCTCCTTGTTTTAGCTTGTTATCTTCTAAGAATTCGTTAGCTTTATCTTTAGCTTCACTAGCTTCCTTAGCTATAGCTGCATCTAGTGTGCTTCCAGCATTTTGTAATGCTGTATTTACTTTATCAAGGTTATCTACTAGGGCTTTAGCAGCTTCTTGAGCTGTTTTGGCAGCTTCTTTAGCTTCATTTACAGCAGCAATTGTTTTAGCTTTATCAACAGTATCTTTAAATGTGTTTGCAGCTTGAGGTGATAATTGGCTTGCGCCAGCAATTACACCATTAGCTTCTGCTTTAGCAGTATCTAGACGACTTTGACCATCTAGTGCAGCATTTGCATCATTTATCTTAGTTGTATCTTCTGTTAAGGCTTTAACTAAGTTATCAAGTTTTTCAACTGTAGCTAAATCTTTTGTTGTAGTTGCATTTGTAAGATCACTATCTAATTTATTTGCATTTGTATCAAATGGATTCTTAGTTGCATCACTAGCTTCTGTGTATTTAGGTGTAGCTTTTACTTCAGTAGCAGCTTTTTGAGCTTCTTTAGCTTTCGCAATAGCTTGGTCTAATTCAGCAGCTTTATTTGCAATTGCATTTGCAGCTTCTGGGCTAGTAGCATTGTTAATAGCAGTCTTAATAGCTTCTTTTTGTTCGTCACTTAAGTTAGTTAAGTTTTGAACTTTATCTTGGGCATCTTTCTTAGCATCAGCTAATTTGCTTTCACCATTTAGATCACCTTGAGCTTTAGTTAATTTTTCACTTAATTCTTTGATTTGATCTTTATCTTTATTTGCAAGTCCTTTAGCTAATTCAACTTCAGCATCTTTGAGATCGTTATCAAAGGCTTTTTGTTTGTTTTCATCAGCATATTTGTATTTATCTGAATTCTTATCAAGTTCTTTAGCTGAATTAATAGCATCTTTAAAGTCTTTTGTAACTTTATCTAATTCTTTAGCTTTTTCAACAACTGCATTAATTCCTTCGTTTGTTACCGCAGAAGAAACTTGGTGTTTTAAGGCTTCTTTTTGTTGATCTGTTAAGTTTGTTAACTTATCAATTTCATCTTTAGCAGCTTTTTGAGCTTTTAAGATTTCATCAGCTTGTCCTGAAGCTTGAATAATAGCTTGAGATAAGTTTTCTTTAGCATTATTAATGTCAAGAACTTCTGTAGGAGCTTTAAGTTTATCACCTTGTGTTGTTAATAAATCTTTAGCAGCTTTTAAAGCATTTTGTAAAGCTTGTTTCTTATCTTCAGGAACTACATTGTAATCTGCCTTGTTAATAAGTTCATTTGCTTTAGCTATTTTTTGAATTAAGTCTTTTGTAGCAGTATTTGTTGCTTTTGCTTTATCAACAACTGATTCAATATCTTTTGTTGAAGTTTTATCTGCTAATTGGTTTTTAAAGTTTTCTTTAACTGGAGTATCGATGTTTTCTAAACCATCAATAACTGTTTTTGCAGCTTCTTTAGCAGCTTGTAATTTAGTATTTCCATCTAAAGCAGATTGAGCTTTTTCTAATTCAGCTTTCTTAGTTTGTAAGTCGTTTGTATCTGTTTCAACTTGTTCTAAGTTAGCTTGTTCTTTAGCTGTCTTAACAACATCTTCTAGAGCTTTAATAGCATTATCAAAGGCTTGTTGTTTATTGTCAGTAGCTTCTTTATATTGAGGTGTTTCTTTTAATGCTTTAGCATCATCTAAAGCAGCGTTTGCATCAGCAACAGCTTTATCTAATGCTGTTTCTTTTGCTGCAATAGCATTAGCAGCATCAACAGTTTGTGTCTTAGTAATTGCATCTTTAGCAGCATCTTTTGCTTTTTGATCAATATTAGTTAATGCTTCAACAGCTTTTGTTGCATCTTCTTTTGCTTTAGATAATCTCTTATCACCATCTAATGTGTTATAGACACCTTTCATGCCATTTATCACGCCATCAATAACACTAGGGTCAATGCTTACTTGATTATCTTTTAATCAGATATTCTTTTGAGCATTGTAGATGGTATCAAAATTCTTCTTAACATTGTCAGAAGCTTGAGTATATTTAGTTTGTCCCTTGGCTTCTTCTATCTTTTGGTTTCATTCAATTAATTCACCCATTTTGGTGTTTATAACTTTAGCATTATCTAACACAGCAGTTACATTAGCAACTGTATTAGCTTCATTAATTTTGCTTGTAATGTCATCTTTTTGAGTCTTACTTAAGTTTGTTAATTTAGCTAATTCATCTTTTGCTTTTGTTCTAGCTGTTGCTAAAGCTTCTTTATCAGCTTTAATAGCTTCTAAAGCAGAGTTATTTGCCCCAAGAGCAGCTTGAATAGCTGAATTGTCTTTTCCATTATTTAATAAGCTATTAGTTAATAAGTCTTTATTTTGATTTTGAGCTTGAGCTACTTTAGCTTTTGTATCTTCACTTGCATTAGCATATTCAGGATCTGCTATTGCTTGAGCTAATTTTGTGGCAGCTTCAGCTAATTTTCCAGCAGCTGTATCAAGTGCAGGGATATTTGTTGCAAGTTCTTCTAACTTAGCAACTTCTTTAGCATTATTAATTTGTTCTTGTAAAGCTTTCTTGTAATCTTCAGATAAATGTTTAGCGTTATCTAATGCACTTTGAGCTTTTGCTTTAGCATCAGCTAATAATTTATCTCCATCTAAAGCATCTTTAGCAGTGTTTGAATTTTCAGTAGCTTTAGTTAATTCGTCAGCTAATTTATTAATTGCATCAGCATTTTCAAATGTATTTGTTTCTTTAGCTGTACTAATTTCTGAATCAAGAACTTGTTTCTTAGAATCAAAATTATTCTTTGGAGTTTGTGAAGCTTGTTTGTAGTTATCACTATCTTTAGCTGTATTTGCAGCCTTAGCAGCTTCTTGAGCTTCTTTAAGAGCTTTATTTAATTTTTCAGCTGCAGCTGTTAAGTTTTTAACTTCAGCATCATCTTTAGCATTTGTGATCTTATCTTTAATGCTGTCTTTTTGTTCTTTAGTTAAGTTGTCTAATTTATCTACTGTTTCTTTAGCAGCATCTCTATTAGCATTAAGTTTAGCATCACCATTTAAAGTTTCGATGGCTTGCATTAATTTTTGAGCTATGCTGTTAATTACTTCAGCATTCTTATCAGCAAGTCCTGATTCAAGTGCTGCTTTAGCTTCAATTGCCATAGCATCGAAGTGTTTTTGATTATATTCATCAGCAAATTTATAATTATTTGCTCCCTTATCAACTTCATTACCTTTAGCAATTGCTTCTCTAAGAGCTCTTGTAGCTGTATCTAGTGTCTTAGCTTCAGTAACAATACCATCAATAGCTTGGATACTTGTTGCAGCATCTACTTTTGCATTTAAAGCATCTTTTTGAGCTTGTGTTAGATGTTGTAACTTATTAATTTCTTCTTTAGCTTTATTTTGAGCTTCAGTAATTTCACCTGATAGCTTGTTAATTGCTTTGATTGCATTATCAATAGCATCTTTTTTGGCTTGAAGTTGATCAGTTAAATTATTTGGTTTCATCTTCTTAGCAGATGAATCTAAGATGTTGTCTTTAACATCTTTAATAGCATTTTCAAGAGCTTCTTTTTGTTCTTGTGTTGCTTTATTATATACAGAGTTGTTTTGTTTTAGAGCTTCTGCTTGTGATAATGAACTTACAATATCACCTACTAATGTATTTTGAGCAACTGCTTTATCTTTAATGTTATTTACAGTTGTTACATCATTAGCTTGAGCAATTTCTTGTTTAAAGTTATTTATTACTTCTGAATTTAAATTAGTTAAAGCATCTAGTGCACCATTAGCTTTTGATTTAGCATCAGCTAATTTGTTATCACCATTTAATCCTGCATAAGCTTCTTTAGCTGCTTGAATTGCACTTGCACCTTCAGTTTCTTTAGCTGTAGCATTTGCTAAGTTATTATCTAATGCAAGGTCTTGTAATTCTTTTAATTTATCTGCAACAGCTTGTGCTTTAGCATCATAAGCTTCTTTAGGTTCTTTATCAGCTTGTTGGTATTTAGTTGTTTGTTTATTGTTTGTATCTGTAGCAACTTGATCTTTAAGATCTTGGATTGATTTATCAAATGTTTTAGCTTTATTTACTAAATCATTAATATCCTTAACTTCATTAGCTGAACTAATTCCAGCTTTTACTGCTGCTTTTTGAGTTTCAGATAAGTTTGTTAATTTATCAATTTCTTTATTAGCATCTTCTTTTGCTTTATCTAGAACATTATCACCATCAAGACGATCAATGGCATCTTTTAACTCTTTAGCTGTTTCATCGATTATAGAAGGCTCTGCAACCATCAGATCGTCAGGGTTTACTTGTGGGCCAGAGATTTGTTGATCAAAATCAGCCTTAGGTCCATCTGATGCATTTAAGTATTTTGGAGTAGTTTTAACTTTTTCAGCTTGGGCATATATATCACGTAAATTCTTCATTGAAGTATTTACTTCTGTTGCTGTTTTTACTGTTGCATTAACTTGAGCTTTATTTTTATCACTATCTATTTCATTTTGTAAAGTTTCTTTTTGGCGATTTGCAAGTCATTCTAGTGCTTTAATTTTATTCTTTTGTTCTTCGCAGTATTTGTTAAATTCTTCATACTTAGTTTCAATTGTCTTACTATCAGAATTTATTTGACTTAAAAGTTCTTCAACTTTTTCTTTAGTTAAATCAACATTACCTTTCTTATTGTCAAAATTCTTTTCAATCTTTGCTAGGTCTTCTTTAATAGTGTTGTATTCAGGTTCACCATTTAGAGCTTCGAATTTGTCACTATTAATTAATCCTTGTAACTTAGTTAATGGATTAATTGTTGTACCGTATGCAGCATCAATATCTTTAAGTTCATTGAATTTAGCATCAACATTTTGAGTTGTTGTTTCTTGATTAATTTTTTCTTTAAATGCAGCTTTTAATGAATCTGAAATGTTTGTAAATTTATCGATTAAATCGTTTTTAGCTTTCTTAGCTTCTTCAAGAGCTTTATCACCATCTAAAGCTTTTAAGTCTTGATTGTATTTTTCAACAATTTTACTTAATTCAGATTTCATTGCTGGAAGGTTATTTGTTCAAGTATCAGAATTATTTGTTTTGTATTCATTAATTTTAGCTTGGTAACCTTCTACAAATTGTTTTAGAGCTTTAGCTGAAGTATCATAAGCAGATTTCTTATCACTTGTAGCATTAATGTATTTATTTTCTTTTGTGATTTCATCAAATTTAGCAGCAAGTTCTTTAGCTGTAGCAATTTGTGAGTTAAATTCTGAGTATTGAGTTGCTTTTGCTTTTGCAGCATCAAGATCTGCTGTTTTTGCTAAAGCATCTTTTAATCCTTGAATTTGATCTTCAGTATATGCTGGAAGGACTTCTTTAGTAACTTTATCTTGTAATTCTTTTAATTGTTTTTCACCATCTAAAGCACCTTGTTTTGTTGTGATTTCTTGAGTTAAAGTATTTAATGCACTTACAACTTTATCTAAGTCATCAGCTTTTGTAACTTCTGTCTTATTAATTTCAGCTTTCTTTTCACTTAATGAAGCTAATAATGTATCAAAAGCTAATTTTGGTTCATTTAAAGCGAATTTATAATTGTTTTCAGATTGAGTTTTAACATTATTTGCAGCTTTTTCAGCATCATCAAGTTTTTTGTATGCTTCAACTACTGTGTTAAGTTTTGCTTGGATAGCTTCAACAGCTTGAACTGTAGCTGATTGTTGAGCTAATCCTGTTAAAGCTTCTTTAGCTTCAGAACTTAAGTCTGTATTATTAATAGCTTTGACTAATTCATCAATCTTGTCATTTAAAGCTTTTAGTTCATCTAATTTAGCTTTGTAGAATTGATCAACATTAGCATCTGTAGCTTCTTTCAAGTCTTTAAATTCTTTTGCGTAGTTTTCTTTGCTTAAGTTATTTAATGAATAGAAGTCTCCTAATGATTCTCAATCTTCTTTAACTGTTGCATTTGTTTCATAGAATGCAGAACCTTGATCTTGAGCAATTCTTACTGAAGATAATTTATATTCAGTAATTGAATCATCAATTTCTTTCTTAAATTTATTAAGAACTTCTTGGTTCTTTACATTTGTATATCCTTCAGCTTTTGTTTTAGCTGCAGCAGCTGCTGCTTTAAGAGCTGAGAATTGAATATTGTTATTTAATAATTTTTCTAAATCAGCAACTGGTTTAATTAAGTTTGTTCCATTGCTTGAGTTTAATAATGTATTTGCGACAGTTTTACTATCTTTTAATAGCATCTTGCTATCTAAAATAGTTTCTAAATAAGTATCATTTAAACCTAGAGAATTCTTTCTTAAAGTTTCAGCTTGAGCATTTTCTTTTAATACTGTAGCTAATTTGTCAAATAAATCTTTTAATGACTTAGTTACAGCTTCTTTAGCACTTGCATCAAGTAAAGCATATTTATCAGATTTAAGTAATCAGTTATTAAAGATGTATGAATAAATAACATCTTGAACTCCTGTATCAGATAATATTGCAAGGTTTTCAAAGTTATTAACATTTGTTACTGCAAGTTTTAACGGACTAATAAGGCTTTGTAATTCAACATCTGAAATAACATCAGTTCCTAAATTGTCTTTTGCATATTTAGCCAATAAATCTCAGTAATTAAAGTTTTGTTGTTGTAGTAAAGCGTTTAATTTTGTTGATAATTCACTAAGAACTTCATTTTTGTGTTTAATAAACTCAAGTATATTAGCTTTAAATCCAGCTGCACGTTGTGCTTCAGGTATAAGGTCTAACTCTTCATGAATACGTGTTCTTACTTGTTCATTTGGTTCATAATTTAAGCTTTTTACTTCTAATTTTGGAAGTTCGCCACTTTCTTCATTTGGATATCAAGTATTAAGAGTGGCAAAATCAGAGTAATACTTCATTGTATATAGGGCATCAGTTAATTGTTTAGTTAATGCTTTAACTTGTTCAGTACCTTCATTATTTTTAGCAATTTTCTCAGCTATTTTATTAAGGTTTACAGTATTTAATATTTCATTAAAAGCTTCAGTATTTCCTGCAAATCATTTAGATAATAATTTATATTCAGGAGTTTCTGTATTATCTGCTGTAGCAACTAATGCTGCAACTACACTATTATTTCCAAAGTTGTTTAAGTATTGATCAACAATTGCTTTGTAGTTGTCAAGAGTTTCTTTAGTTACAGTTGTTTTTAAGTAATCCTCAAGAGCATTTACATTGTCTTGTAATGCTTTTATATCAAGCAATGAGTTATTAACTTTATCTTTATTATTGTTTAGACTTTTTGCTAATTGATATAAGGCTGTACTATTTGCATAGTTAGCAACTACTTTGCTATATCCAGCAACTAACTCGTCATAAACTGCTTGACCATTCATTGCTTGAACAGCTTGATTAAATTTATCAACTGTATCTTTAAAGTCAAATGTTCTTGGGTCAATTCCACTTTCGAAGTAAATTTCTTGACTTGGGTAGTTTTGACCAATCTTAAATGTTTCTAAATCTTCAGCTTTAAGTTTATTAATTTTGTCAACTAATTCATCAATTGTTTCTTTATTATCAGATAATCTATAATTTACTGAATCTTTAACATTTGTGTCAGCTTTTGTTAATACTTCTTTTTCTTTATTTGCTTTTGATACTGATTTAATTAAATCTTCTCAGAACCCATTATATAGAGTAGAATTTCCATTTTTAACACTGTGTCCATCAAAACGAGCTCTAGCATAGTCATTTCCGATAGCTGCTCTTATTGCTGCACGTTGTTTCTTTGTTAAAGGTGTATCTTCGTATAACAAGTCAGAAGGTAATTTAGATGATATAAACTTGTCATCTAAAGCTTCTTTTCTTTTTTGTTCATCGGTTATTGAGTAATCAATTGATCCAGTTAATGTTCCATTTTCTTTGTTGAATCTAAACTTGGTTGATTTAGTATTTCATTTAAATAATCCTTCATATCTTTCTGGATTATCATCAGAGTAATATGGAACTAATGTTAAATCATTTAAATCATCAATAGTTGATAGGTTTAAAGTGTCTAAATTAACTGATAATTGTGTTTTGAATTTTCCTTCTTTATTGAAAATTTCACCATTTTTAAGGTTATCTCAAGCAACCTTGATAGAATCAATTTTTTGTTCTCCCTTGAAAACATTATAACCTGAGATTTTAGGGAATCTATCATCATGCCCTTCACGAGGTTTAAAGCTTTCCGTTATGTTGAATGTAACATTTCTGTCTGCACTTCTTTTAGCAAAAGATGTTACTTCAGCTGAAAATTGGTTATTCATGTTTCCATTTGCACTAGGATTTTCTTTAACCTCTGTATGCATTGTATATCTAGGGTCATAATAGTAATCAGCATGGTAAAGTGCTGTTACGAATGATTTATCTGGTTTTTTATTTATATAAGCATTGTCTTTAATTTTCTTTGTGCTTTGTTCTTTAGTCATTCCTGTTAAGACATCATCATATTTTCTCTTTGTCTTAAATTTCATAGTAACTTTATAAGCAGGTTTTGCTGTGTTATAACTTGAATCACCAGGACGATTTTCAAGACCATTATCAATATTCATTAAGAACATTGAACCAAAATTATGTTTCACTTCGTTATAATTATTGAAATTTGGTGTTCGATCAGCTTCGTCTTTTTTTACTAAAAAGTTTTGTAATTCTATTCCTTTGCTATCCCCACTTCCAGATGGGTCCTTATTTATAGCTGGAGCGAATGCATTTACTAAACCATCGATGCTATCATCAGTATCTAAATTGTATGAAAATAGAATATCTGCTCAGAAAGGAGATATTGATGGTTGTTTAGACTTTTTATCAGCATCTGCTGTAATATATTCCATCGCATTAATACGAGGGTAATATGAGGATCAATATGATCATGTTTTAACTGGTGCAGGAAAAATGTTAATTGATAATTTTTTATCTGGGTTAGTATCTGTATTGTACAAAATATTACCGATAGTATTTGTTCCATTATCAGTGTCAAAGGCATAGTTTTTAATTCAATATGCTTTTTTATCATCCTCTCCTTTGAATGCTTGTTCTGAACCTGGATAAAAATTATTGTCTTTATCCGCTATTCTAAGATAAAGTCCTTTTCTTTCTCCTATATCCCTCTTAGCATTTCATTCTTTTTCAGCATTATCTTTGTAGAATGACTTAGTAGAATCTCATTCTGGGTATAAAACATCAGGGTTTTCTCAAGTATAACCTGGATAATATGTAAATTTCTTACTTAAATCATCCTTTTGTACATAATCAAGTTTAAAAGTGATTGAACCAGGAATTAATTCAAGGTCATTTGAAAGAGCAAAACCAAGCGCTCTTTGTCCATATGAATATCCATCATGACCTTTTAAAAATGCTGAATCAAAAACAACTTCCCATGTTTGTTCTGGTTTATTTCATTCATCCTCTGTTGGCTCAGTTGTAAATTTAACTAAACTTTCAACATTTAATTTATCAGCGAAATATTGATTTAGATTTCTATGGATTGCAAAATATCTGTTCTTTACATCTGTATATTCTTTAACGTCCACATTTCCTTGAGTGGTTAAATCAGGACGAAAGACAGTAGAAACACCATCGTTTTCTACCACATTTTCGTTACCTGCAAGAATTAATAATGGTGAAGTTAAGGCAGCTGTAGTTGCTGCTACTGTGAAAAGTATTTTCTTAGCTTTCCCATTTTTGTTTTTTTCTGACATATTTCTCCTTTACATTTTTTTAAAAAAGTAATTTTGTCTATTTTTAAGCTCTAAGTGCTTTAAATCTGCAAAAATGCAAATTTTTGTTGTATATAATTACATCCATATTATACTCTTTTTTATTTTTTATAGCATTTTGGCAAAAAATAAAAAAATCCCACTTTTTTAGGCTTAAATGGGATTTTATGGTATTTTTTTAATAATTTTTTCTACTTATTTTCTGTAATTTGTAAGTAAACATCATTTAGTTGAGATTGTTCAACATTTGAAGGCGCTTGAGTCATTAAATCTTCGTTTTTTGAGTTCTTTGGAAAGGCAATAACATCTCTAATTGTCTTATGATTGCTTAATATCATAACAAGACGATCAATTCCAAGTCCTATTCCACAGTGTGGTGGTACACCATATTCAAATGCTTTAAGGAAGAAACCAAATTTGTTTTGTTGGTCTTGTTTACTTAGACCAATCATTTCAAACATTTTTTCTTGCATTTTTTCATCATAAATTCTAGCTGAACCTGAGCCAAGTTCAAATCCATTTAACACTAAGTCATAGCTGCGGGCTCTAATTTGTTCTTTAGGTAATCTGTCTAGTTCTTCTAGTGTATTATCAAATTGAGTAAATGGGTGGTGAGCAGCTGCTCAAGAGTTATTTTCTTCGTCATATTCAAACATTGGTCAATCAATGATTCATTTGAAGTTATATTCATCCTTAGCTCATTTATATCATGAGTTAAGTTCAACTCTAAGTGCTCCAAGAGCTTGTGATGCATTTTCATATTTATCAGCACAAATTAAGTAAGTACCATTTTGGTTCTTTTGTTTCTTAATTAATGATTCAATTTCACTAGCTGGTACTTTAGTTGCAAAGTTACTTTCAGCTACTTGGAAGTTTTCAACTGTAAAGTAGAATAAAGCTTTAACTTTGTTTTTCTTAGCAATTTCTTCAAGTTTTTTGAAGTCTTTTTTACTAATAACTTCATCAATTTTTAATAAGCGAATACTGCTTGCATTTTTAATGATATTAAAGTCACTAGCTTGGCAGAATTCAGGAATTGAAACAATTTCATTTCCATATCTAAAGTCTGGTTTATCAGTTCCATATTTATCAATACATTCATCGTATTTAACACGATCAAATGGGATTTGAAGTTCAACATTCATAACTTTCTTCATAAAGTATTTGAATAGTCCTTCAATATAGCTTTGGAATGATTCAACATCCATAAAGCTTACCTCGATGTCGAGTTGAGTAAATTCAGGTTGACGATCTTTTCTTGAATCTTCATCTCTAAAGCATCTAGCAATTTGGTAGTACTTTTCAAGAGAAGCAATCATTAATAATTGTTTGAATAATTGTGGACTTTGAGGTAAAGCATAAAAAGCATTAGCTTTATTTCTAGTAGGTACTAAGAAATCACGTGCACCTTCTGGAGTTGCTTTAGATAAAATAGGTGTTTCAACTTCAGTAAATGCTTCACTTTGTAAGTATTCTCTAATAGCAAAAATAATATCGTTTCTTAGTTTTAAAGTATTTTGCATTACTGGTCTTCTTAAGTCTAAGAATTTGTATTCAAGTCTTAATTCTTCTTTAACATCAATATCATCTCTAATTTGGAATGGTAATTGTTCTTTTGAGCTAGAAAGCACATTGTATGAATCTACTACTACTTCAATTTCTCCAGTAGGTAAATCAAGGTTTTTATCTTTTCTTTCTACTACAGTACCATTAACTTCTAAAACTGATTCTTTAGTAAAAGTAATTGGTGTATTAAACACTAATTGAGTTACACCAAATTTATCTCTTAAGTCAACAAAGTTAATTTCACCAAATTTTCTTTTGTTAGCTACTCATCCATATAAAGTAACTTGTTTACCTGCATCCGCAAGTCTTAATTGATTATTATTAATTGTCTTTTTCATTTTTCCCCATCAATTCTTCTGCAACATATTCTTCTATTTCATCAATTTCAATTTCAGTTTCTTGTTCTACATTTTCAATTAAGAATGTAAATAAGTCAGCAATTCCATGTAAATTCTTACCAAATGAAATTTTATCTTTTGTAACTAATGATTTTACATTTAATAAATCATTACCAAGCATCTTGTCTTCATAAATAATAAATTGGGCTGTGTGTTTATTAGCTTTATCAATAATCTTTTTAGCTTTAATTAATTCAAGTTCAACTTCAACACTAAAGAAGTTTCTTAAGTGGTTATTTGCAAGTCAGAAAGCATAATCAATATTTGAACTATCTTCACTCATTGCAATATAAATATCTACATGTCTTGCTTCTGTTTCAATATGAGTTACTTCATTAAAATCATCTCTAATGAGATCAATTAGCCGATCAACACCAAATCCAAATCCAACACTAGAAAGGTCAGGACCTCCTAATTCTTTAATTAAGTTAGAATATCTTCCTCCGCCAATTAAAGTAGATTGAGCTCCAGCATTTTTATCTTTAGAAACAAATTCAAAGACTACTTCATCATAGTAATCAAGTCCTCTAACTAATTCATTTGAAATAGTAAATTCAATTCCATTAGTTGCTAAAGTAGTTAGCACATTTTCGAAATATTGTTTTGATTCAGGTGATAAGTAGTCTTGAATTAAAGGAATATTTCTCATGAAATCCTTTTTACTATCTTCTTTATCATCTAGAATCCGAAGTACTTTCTTGTTAGCTAAACGTTCTTGTGAAATTGGACTTAATTGATCACGATATTGAATTAAGTATTCATATAGTGCAGCTTCATAATTAGCACGTGAAGTACTATCTCCAATTGAGTTAATTTTTAATTCATATTCTAAGTTAAATAAGTCAAGTAAATCGTTAGCTGTTAAAATAACTTCAGCGTCTCTTAGATAGTTTTTGCTTCCAACATATTCAACACCAGCTTGATAAAATTGTCTATATCTACCTTTTTGTGGTTGTTCATATCTAAACATTGGACCAAAATATGCAAAACGATCAAAATCATCTGCATATCATTTATTTTCTACAAATGCCCGTACAAAAGAAGCTGTTCCTTCAGGACGAAGGCAAATATCTCTATCTCCCTTGTCTTTAAATTCATACATTTCTTTTTTAGCTATTTCGCTTTCACCTACTGATCTTTTAAATAAAGCACTTTGTTCCATAATAGGCGTTTCAATCATTTTGAATTCGTGTTTTGTCACCACGTTTTCAAATGATGTTAAAACAAAGTCTTTTAACATTGCTTCTGTCACTGAGAAGTCTTTAGTTCCTTTGATTTTATTTATCATTTTTACCTCTTTTTTGCTTTTGTAATTATATCTTATTTCTTTTTTGACTTATTTAGTTTATTAACTAAATAAGTAAGCTTTTTGACAATTTTCTTTTGGATGTAAATTGTGTATCACTTTTCAATAAAATGGTTGATTTTATATAGGTTAATATTGGTTTCAAACTTAAATTCTACTTGGTTAGTTGACTTATTAAATGAGACATAAATATTGTTTTTATTATGCTTGGTTTTTAGGCGTAAATTAAATAAATATTGATATTTATTACTGTCATAATTAATTGCTCTAAGCTTTTCAATTTTATATTTGCCTAGCACATCTGGATTAGCTATTAAATAATCAAATAACACTTGCATTTCAGCAACATTTTTCTTTACACTATAAGTATTTAGTGAAGTAAAATGACTAGCTTCAGTCATCTTTTTATACTTAAAGGTAAATAAATTATTATTTTCCTTATAGTTTAATAACATGAAGCAAAAATTAAATAAGAATTCCAAATTATCATAATTCAAATTCATTTCTAAACTATTTGAAAAGCCTTGCCCATAGGCAAATAAGACATTATTTGCATTAGACAATTCATTTTCAAATTTATATTGGATTTTATAGTTTTCTAGATTTGAAATAATAAAGTCAGCTGCATTCATAGGAATAAAAATTTGTTCATTTTCAAGCAAGCCTTTTTGTTTTCAATGTAAGTATTGACTATTGATATATAAGAAGGCAATTTCATCATCATTTAAAGTTACATACCCTTCTTTTGTCCGAGTAATAAGCTTTAAGTCATTATGTTTATTTAAAATAATGATTAGATCAGCTTTATAATTGGCAGTTCTTAGTCATCTTCAAAAAACAATTGGTGAAGGTGAAAGTAAATCTTTATTTAGCATTGGATTTAGCTTAGAATACTTAATATTTACTTGATTAAAGAAGCGTTCTAGAATGTAAGAAGCGCTATCATCTTCAACCATTAAGTAAACTGAAAGTGAAGCATAATAATCAAGTTTATTTTCACGATTTACATATCTAGCTAAAACTTTTTTAATATTACTATCAATAACTTTATTGATATTAAGCGTAATTAATTCATGATTATTTGGAAAAATAAAATGTTTCTTTCATTGATAAAGTTGAGTAATTAATTCTTCTTGTTCTTCTAGTGAAATTAAACCTTTACCTGAATAAATTTGTAGGTAATATTTATTATTACATGGATTAAAGTTAAGATAAAAAGCATAATCAATATCTAGTGAATTAATTGCAGCTTGAAAAACAAATTGATTTACTTGTGATACATTAAAGCCATAGACAAAATGCTTTTTATCCTTTAAATAACTAGTTAAATATTGTCCTAAATTAGCTGGAAAGATACTTTCTTCACTAGTAGCAAATAAGATTCTAGCTTTCTTACGAAAGAGACCAGATTTATTATGAGTAATCTCAAAGATATCAGCTAAATTTAATAATGTATAGATATTTAAGTTTCCAAAGCCATATTGATCTAGGCTATTAAACTCAATTCCATACACTGTTGAATTAGGACGAGTATAAAATGAGTTATTAGGAAACAAGTTATCAATTTCACGAACAAAATGTTCAAAGCTAAAATCAATTAAATTATTGTTTTGATATAAGTTATATCAACTTGCTAGTTTATGTTCATTTTTTTGTTGCATATTTTTCCTTTGATTAATTAGTTTAATTTTATCAAATTAAAAAAATGCCTTTCAGCATATTAATGTAAAATATAAGATATTTTAACTAAGATTTTTTCAAGGAGATAATATGTCATTAAAAGCCGGAATTGTCGGATTGCCAAATGTTGGTAAAAGTACATTATTTAGTGCTATCACTAAAAAGCAAGTTGAAGCATCAAACTATGCCTTCACAACCATTGAGCCAAATATTTCTTCAGTCCCATTAATCGATCCTCGTTTAGTCGAAATTGCTAAAATTGTTAACCCAGATAAAATTGTTTGAGCAACTTTTGACTTTGTTGATATTGCTGGACTTGTGCAAGGAGCTTCAAAGGGTGAAGGACTTGGTAATAAGTTTTTAGCTAACATTCGTGAAGTGGATGCTATTATTCATGTTGTAAGATGTTTTGAAGATAAAAACATTATGCACGTGGCTAATTCAGTTGATCCAGTTCGTGATAAAGATGTTATTAATTTTGAACTAATGCTAGCTGATTTAGAAACTATTAATAATGTTATTAACCGGGTAACTAAAAAAGCTAAATCGGGTGATAAAGATGGAATCATTGAATTTAATGCAGCAAGTAAAATTAAAGAAGCCTTAGAAAATAATATCCCAGCTCGTGATGTTGAATTAGATGAAAACGAAGCTAAATTTATTAAAGGTTACCACTTATTAACTTTTAAACCTATTATTTATGTAGCTAACTTAAGCAATGATCAATTTGCAAATTATGCTAATGATAAGAACTTTTCAGCTTTACAAGCTTCATTGAAACCTGGCGAAAAATTACTTCCAATTTGTGTACAACTAGAATCTGAACTAATTGCTGTTGAAGATGAAAATGAAAAGATGGAATTACTAGCAATGTATGGAATTGAAGTTAGTGGACTTGATATCTTAACTCGTCAAGCTTTTGACTTATTAAATTTAGAAACTTACTTTACTGCAGGAAAAGTTGAAGCAAGAGCTTGAGTATACCACAAAGGTTGACTTGCACCTCAATGTGCTGGGGTTATTCATAGTGACTTTGAAAAGAAATTTATCAAGGCAGATGTTATTTCTTATGAAGACTTTGTAGCTTATGGTGGTGAAGCTGGAGCTAAAAATGCTGGTAAACTTCGTTCAGAAGGTAAAAATTATGTAATGAAAGATGGTGATATTTGCCACTTTAAATTCGGAAAATAATGATTATAAATGTCAGATTTATAATTAAACTAGAAAGTTAGCTTGTAGCTAATTTTTTATTTTGACTTTTTAAGATAAAATAGTACCATGAAACTAAAATTAAAAAACTTACTTAAATGAAGCCTATCTTTAACTAGTTTGAGTCTAGCAGCTAGCACTATTAGTTGTAAAAATAACTATGATCAAAAGCTAGAAGATGAGGATAGAAGACAAGTTATTAAAACTGATAATAAGTTAAAATACCAAGCATTTATCAACGATATTATCGATTCTGGCACTAACCCATATCCATCTGTCTTTATTGGTAGAAATGCTTCTCAATATTTGATTTCTAGTGCTTATTCAATGCTAGGCCAATTGCAAATAGCTAAAAGTCAAACAGTTAAAAGTCCTTATAACGACGTTATTTACCTAATTGATACAGTTGTAAACAATTATCAACAAACACTAAACAATGTGCCACAACGTTTTAATTATGGAGCTTTACTTGACAAATTTGGCGATACTGCTTTAAAAGATGCAAATGGAAACTTAAATGTCAATGCAGGAGCGTTAAGAGTTATAAATAATTCTGATGCATTAAATCCAAATAAATATTCCTATGAATATTCTGTTTTTCCTCGTAGTAAGGAGGAATTACTAGCTTATTTAGATGGATATCTAGATAAAGTAGATCAGTTCGACTTTTATATTCCTGATATTAGTTTTATTGCTTTAGATTGAGCTACTATTGAATGAATCATAGCACATGCTAATAAAATTGTCATTTTGAGTGATGGAAATGCACAACCATATTGATTTATTCGTGAGAATTATTTCCCATGAGTTGATAAACAAACTACCTCATATAGCCAAGAAGAACTTTTAGAATTTTGAACTCAAGCCCACCGGAGCGGAAAATTGCCTGTTGATTATCATTATTTCTACACTCTAAAGGATAAATTTAAAATTTACAATTCTGTAAGTGACTATGCAAAATACTTTAATAAGCTATTTGAAAAACAAGATAAGGCCTGAGCACAACTTGATATTAATGCTTATCCTTTAAGTTTTGACACTTTAGCTTTACAATTAAGCAAGCATATAGATAAAAAAGAATTTTTAGATAGTTATTTAAAACTAATCAGACTAGAAGATAAAACTGTTTTAGACCTTGTAACAAGAGGAAAAGAAAACTATGACCCTAAAAAGAAAAATCTAATCTTTATTGGCTCTTCACTATTTAGATATGAAAATAATGTATTACCACTAACACTAGATATTCCTAAAACTCTTGAATTTAAGGAATATATAAACAAAATTTTCGAGTTATATCCACCTAAAGAATACAATTACTTTTATAAATTGCACCCTGTGTTTAAAAAAGAACAAGCTAACGAATTCTTAAGTGCCTTAACACAAGGAAAAGATAGTAATGCTATTGTTTTAGATCCTTCAATTTCTTGAGAAAATATGCTAGCTTTAGATTTTGCTCAAATTGCAAAAGGCAATAGCTTGTTCTTTGATAAAAATGATTTTACAGATGGTAAATCAATTCGAACTAAATTATTTGGAATTCAAGCTTCTAGTACTTCATTATTAACCACTATTGCAATGCTAAAAGAATTCTTCAATATCAATCTAGAACAAGCTTTATTATTTGTTGATCCAAACAATTTCCCACTACCAGAAACCTTTAATATGGTTGTTCGCGACCTTAATTACAGCAATAAGACTGCTGGATATAATGCTAATGTTGCTGAGCTAGAAAAAATCTATCGTTTCTTTATTTACTCTGACGATTTTCCTAAGCTAGATGCTTTTAAGCCTATGAGTGAGTTCTTAAATCAAAAATAAGCGATCAATTTCTAAATTTTAAATATATAAAAACATGCAAAATAATAATCTCAAATGTATTTGTTATATAATCTTATAAGATAAATAAATTAATTTAAAGGAAGATATGACAAGAATCAATAAAATATTTTTAACACTTGGTAGTGCAAGCGCACTTATACTACCAGCTAGCTTAGTTGCTTGTAATTATGAAGATGTACATAAAAAATTACTTTCTGAACTAGAATCAGGTAAAGATGTGAAATTTAAAAACAAGACAGAATTGGTCAAGACTCTTGAATTAAATTGACACACTATGGATGATAAATATCGCGATGAATTTCAAGATAAAATAGCATTAAATCAACCTGTTTCGGCACAAGATTTCTTATTCTTAAAAAATGGTTTAAGAATCTTTAATAAAATCATTCAAAGTGATTTAATAGCTAATGAAAGAGAAGATATAAATTTTACTATTTCAGTTTCTTATGAAGATTTAAGTAACTATTTATCATCAGATGAATATGCACAACTTGATACAAGTAATGAAAATGATCCATATAATACAAGTCAAGAAGTTGCTGTATATGAATTAATACAAGATATTCTTGCTGGTAAAATTACTTCAGTAACAAGATTCCAATGAGCCATGATTTGTGAATATCTTGGTGAAGCTATTGATGTATTAAATCCAAATCATTCAAGCTAAGGATAACATTGGTTATCTTTTTTTATTTTATTAGTATGCTGGAAGCCTTTTGCCTATATAGTAGAATTACATAGCCTTAAATAAGTTAAAAATATGCAAAATTAAGGCATAAAATCATGCTATTCCTGCCTAAAATTTGATAATATTTAAAAGTAAAGAGATTTCATTCATATCTTTATAGGAATTAGTCACTGGCTAATTCTTTTTATTTCAGATTGTTTTAGTATTAAAAAGCTTTTTCTCTCAAGAAAAAGAAAATTTGGTATTATTAATAAGTATTAAATGGAGGTTTAGTATAATGGCAATATAGTGGTCTCCAAAACCGATGATAAGGGTTCGATTCCTTTAACCTCCGCCATATGAAAGAAATTAGCGAGTAGCTAATTTTTTTGTTAAATTTAGTAGAATTAAATTATACGAATATATAAGGAGACAAATATGACAACAGGTGCTATTATTGGAACAGTATTTGGTTCAATCTTTGGCTTAATCTTTTTAATTATTTTAATTATTGCATTAGTTAAGTCAATTGTTATTGTCCAAGAAACTAATTTCGTAATTGTTCAAAGACTTGGAAAATACCACAGAACTTTAGGAAAAGGACTTCACTTTATTATTCCATTCCTAGATCGTAAGGCTTTTGTTGAAAACTTCAAAGAAAAAGTAATGGATTTTCCTGCTCAAAGTGTTATTACAAAGGATAACGCTACAATCAAGGTAGATACAGTTATTTACCTTAAAATAGTAGATGCAGAGTTATTTGCTTACGGTGCTGAAAGACCTTGATTAGCTATTGAAAATTTAACAGCTACAACTTTACGTAATTTAATTGGTGAAATTGAATTAGACGAATCACTTACATCAAGAGAAATTATTAATGCTAAACTTACAAAAATTCTAGATGCAGCTAGTGATCCATGAGGAATTAAAGTAAATCGGATTGAAATTCAAAATATTATTCCTCCTCGTGAAGTTCAAGAAGCTATGATTAGACAAATGCAAGCTGAAAGAGATAAACGTGCTAACATTCTTGAAGCTGAAGGAATTAGACAAAGCTTAATTCTTAAAGCACAAGGTGAAAAAGAAAGCACAATTCTAAATGCTGAAGCTGAAAGACAACAAAAGATTTTACAAGCTGAAGCTGAAAAGCAAAAACGTATTCTAGAAGCTCAAGGTGAAAAAGAAGCTATTGAATTAATTAATTCAGCCGGAATTAATGAAGCCTTCTTAAAACTTAAATCAATTCAAGAATGAAGTGAAATTGCCAATGGGCAAGCTACAAAAATCATTTTACCACCAAATCTAGCTGATGTTGCTAGTGTAGTTGCAGCAGGTGCTGAAATCTTTAAAAGTGATAAAAAATAGTATATTTTTAAGTATCAGTTCGCTGATACTTTTTTATCTAAAAAGTATAATTAAGATATAAGGATAATTATGTTTTCAAATCGCAATAGTAACTTTACTTATTTATGTTTTAACCAAGGGCCAGCGCTAAATAAACAAGATCTTTTAACCTTGCTACAAGAGTTAAAAGTATCTCATGGTCTGACATTATTTAATGGACCAGCTAAAAAGAAATTAAAGCATGGCTATTTAGTAGGTATTAAGACTTTGTATAAGGCACACTTTGATCCAAATACAATTTCACTACAATCTGCCCTACTAGATGATATTTTAGCTGCAATTGATAAATTTCAAGGACATATTGGATTTTGATATAATTATTCTAAATCATGCTTATATGTTGATCAAGTAAAATTGATTCACTTTAAGTTCATGGCTAAAATGATTGCTTGCAAGCATCATCAATTATCCATTTATGATTTAAAAAACAAGACAGAAATACAAATAAAACAAAAATAAAGGATGTTTATGAAATTAAAATTTACACTTATTCCATTACTTTCAGCAAGTGCAATTTTACCTTTAGTTGCAGCTCAATGTACACAGCAAAAAGAAGAAACTAAACCTATAAATCCTACACCACAGCCATCAACAAATCCAGAAAACTCAACTAACGGGAATGAAAATCAAACTACTCCAGGAACAAGTAGTGGTGATAACAATGGAACAAATAACAACACCGAAAAAGAAAAACCTAAGGCAGAAACAAATGCTAACTTGCTTGCTACAGTAGTAGCTAACTTAAAAAAGGTCGCAAATGTATCAACCCCAATGGTTACTATAGTTCAAGCTTTAAGAGATAACTTAAAACAAATGGAAGAAGTTGCAAGAGCTAAATACCCTAACGAAGATGATTATCCATACTTTATTACAGAGTTCTTAGACCTTGCTAAAAAGCTCACAACTGAATATAGTGAACAAGACTTAGATGATTCAATTCCTAGATATCCAATACATGGATCTCATGGAAGTGTAATTACTAAGCAACAATTAGTCGATAAAATTTTAAAATATGTAAAATTAGTAACTTCTAATGAAAGTGAAGCTGAATAATACCTCCTGCGTTTCCCAGCAGTAGCATAATAAAATAAACCAGCCACAGTGAATGCTGTAGTTGGTTTGAAACTTTATTTAATATTTAAATGATTAAAAATATTTAATATTAATTGGTAGTCCTCCCAGCTTTGTTGTAAGGCTGGGTTTTTAATTTCAACTGTATTTATAAGTTTTTTGTCAAAATATTGTTCAACTTGTTTAACATCAT